>JAYVFW010000487.1:0-8484 GCA_043772715.1 Phormidesmis sp.
CTTCGTTTAGTCGTTTCTATTGCTAAAAAATATCTGAATCGTGGCGTTCCCTTTCTTGATTTGATTCAAGAAGGAGCAATGGGGCTGATGAGAGCTGCCGAAAAGTTTGATTATGAGCGAGGCTATAAATTCTCAACCTACGCATATTGGTGGATTCGCCAGGGCATTACCCGCGCGATCGCCTCTCAGTCAAGAACGGTTCGCCTCCCCGTTCACATGGTCGAAAAACTCAACCAGGTCCGCAAAGTGCGGCAGACACTCACCCAAACTCTAGGACGTAAGCCTACTAAGCAAGAACTTGCTGGGGCACTAGATATGGATGAAGACAAGCTAGAACAAGTCTTAGATGTCAGCCAGCGCACACTCTCACTTCATGCTTGGGTGGGGCGTGACGAAGACACGGAGTTGATGCAGCTCATTCAAGACGCTGACAATGTAGCACCCAATCAATCGCTCGATCACAATCTGCTCTGCGATCGCCTTAACTCCGTGTTAGACCATCTGAGCGATCGTGAGCGAGAAATTATTAAGCTGCGGTTTGGCTTAACAGATGGGCAGCACTACACCTTGACTGAGATCGGTGAGCGCTACCAGCTTTCTCGGGAGCGGGTGCGGCAGATTCAGGCAAAGGCAATGCGAAAATTGCGTCATCCTCGCCGTCAAGCTCTACTCAAAGATTGGATGTAAAACTTGCGTTTATAGTCGGCGATCGTCGAGTCTTAGCAGGGGTTAATCCTTACGGTAGAGGACTCAATATGTGGAAACCGCTACACTCGGTCTAAGTATGAGAGTTAATACTTCAGGTTCAAATGCTATCTTGTGAGCGTCAAGTGTTGCGTGTATTAGTCGTCGATGATCATGAACTAACTCGTGTAAGTCTTAAGCATGGGTTGCAGAGACAAGCAGGGATCGAGCTAGTGGGTTTGGCAAGCAATGGGCGAGAAGCGGTTGAAATGGCAGATCTGCACTTGCCTGATGTGATTGTCATCGATCTACAAATGCCTGTAATGGATGGGTTAAGCGCATCAACTCAAATCAAAGTTGATCACCCAAATATCAAAATCCTGGCTTATTCATCTCTAGAAGATCCTCAAACCGAAGTGATGCTTCAAACCGCAAAGGTTGACGCTTTTTGTAAGAAAGACGTTGCCTTTCAGGAACTTGTGAAGGTCATCAATCGGTTAGGTCAACGACCAGAAGAAACTGATTCCCACTAAGAGCAATTTTTGATAAAAAGTTAGCAGGCAAAAAAATCAGATTTTTTGCCCATCTATTTTATCTCGGACTAATCGATAGCGTGTAAGAGTTGCGCCCCTGAGCACGATCGCCGACATAGACCGAATAGTTGCCCTTAATCCAACGCCCTGGAATTTCGATTTTGCCACCCGACAAACTGTCAGCTTGCACACAAACGGCTTGCCCTTTTACTCCAGTAATCAGCAACGTCGGTTGACCAGCACCCTTGAGGCTGAAGCGGAGGTTGCTATCTGCGGTGACTTGAATCGTATGGTTAGGGGTGTCGGCAACAAACCCCGCACAGCTTGAATCTTTTTTGGCTCCGCCAGACATGCCGTTAAGCGTCACTTCCGACGAGTTTGGAGAGATCGCCACAATTTGACTAGAAGCAATCCCCGCAACTGCAAGAACAGCAGCGATCGCGGTCGGCACCACTGACCAGCGCTTAAATGATTTCATCAAATTCACCTCCTCAAACTTTAAAGACCTCACCCTTTTAGTATTACAAGTGAAGACAGGTCTGAACTAAAGGTTGTTACTCTTCCTAAAGTGGCACTGTTTTGATCGTTGATGAACACAAAAAAACCTCGATTACGACGAGCTGCGATATCGCTCCAATAACTCTGATAAATAGTCGTATCCATCGACCCCGATCGCTTCCAGAATATACGATCGCTGTCCTGCTAACACTGGCTGAAATGAGTCGCCTAATCGCCCCTGCAAAATAGTGAGTAACCCGGCAGACTGTCGCCAATCGTTAGACCCCATTTGTTCAAGCTTATACATCGCTAAAAACGCAGATAAGATCGCTTTGCCATAGTTTTCTAGTTGATAAAACGCTTCGGCAAAATGAGCCAAATTAATCGCTTGAATGTAGAGATCACCCGAAAATTCAGCCGCTTGAATGCCGCTTTCTAAAAACTTCAGCGCTTTCTCCGGTTCACCCAAAATCACGTAAGCATTCCCCAAACTGGTATAGCAGAGCGCCTTACTTTGCCCGTCTCCCAATCTTTCTGAGAGTTCTAGTCCTTGTTCTAAATAGGCGATCGCCGTTTCATAAACTTCTGGTGCCGATTCAAGCTGTTGGGCTTGAAAGACTTCGCTGTAGCCCAGATTCGCGAGAGCATTGGCTTCTCCCATACGATCGCCGCTCTGCCGACTTAAAATCAATGCCCGTTGGCTATAGCTAATTGCTTCTGCGTAGGCTTTTTCGGTCACTCCGATGCGGCTGAGATGATTCAGGTTTGCAATCTCACAGGGACGATCGCCCGCTTCATGAGCGATTTCTCTCGCCATAGCGTGCATTTCTTTTGCCAAGTCAAGCGGCCCTCTAACGCGCTGTGATGACCCCAACAGAGTCAGAATCCGCGCTTTTTCTTGAGTCCCTTCAGCGTGTTTGAGCGGTTCACTCAGATAGCTCATGGCGTTGCGAAAATATCCGCCTGTAAAAGAGGCAAACACGGTGCCATAAAGCGGGAAATAATCGCGTTGAGAAAAAACTCGCAATCCTTGCAGGGTGATGCGGAATGCGGCTTCGGTGTAGCGATCGCGATTCAAAGAATTCAGCAAGGTCGATCGACTAAAGCCATTTGCCAACTCCGACCAGATCACGCCAAACGTCAGAAAAATTGAGATCGAAAGCTTCGCCCCAGCCTTGGAGTTGTAGACCAAATTTTCTGCCCAACTCACTAGCCCATGCTCGATCGCTTGCAGCACGATCGCCAACTCCACCCAATCTGCCAGCGTCATCTCAGTCTGAGCTGCCCAATCGCTACCAGACTGCTGCTCATAGAGCGCTTGGAATAGAGACTTGGGCACCGCGCCGATCGGCTGTTTTGCCCAAGTTGCCCAGGGATTGTTCTGCCCTAACGAACTCCCAAATCCTAGTTGATCGGGGTCATAGATCCAGCTAACCAAATCACCTTGCAGATGTTGCCAGGACTCTAACCCACGAGCAATGCCTTCTGCAAGCTGCTGCATTTCCTCTTTCGTTGCGGGGTCAGAAATCGACTGCTGACGCAATGTGGCAGCAAGCTGTTTAAGCTGCTCAGGTGCAAGCTTTTGAGGGTGATTAGGGTCAGTAAACTTGAGGAAAGCCAGCAACCGTTGAGCCGATTCAGCCTGAGTGATCTGGTGAAGGGCACTCACGATCGCTTCTCGCGATCGATTTTGAGTTTGCCAACGATCCCATTCTCCTCGAATCGTTTGTAACGCCCTAAGTGAGCGAGTCGCCTTCGCTTGTTTTGCCTCATTGGTGCGATCGTCGGCTTGTTGCTGCGTGGTTGTGAAGCGATCGCGCAAACATTGCTCAAAGTCTTCTCCGGTGCCCGGTTCGGCTTCTTGCAAAAGCATTTGATAAACCTGCTCTTTAGAGCGAATGTTGCCCTTGAGCGTGAGTTGCACAATCTGATCGATGAGTTCTAAATAGCGATCGTGAAGAGGAGATGTCTCAGACATGGAGGGCAAATTCAGCAATGAAAAGGGTTTGCTGGCTAGGGAAAGTAGATTTAACGTGAATTCGACGAGTTTTTTCGCTCCGTTTCGGTCGGCTTCTGCCCCCCAAATCCCCCAAAATGGGGGACTTTGAACCGAAAGTCTTAGCTTGAAGTCCCCCAAACTTGGGGGATTTAGGGGGCTTCCCAGATTCATAATCGGAGCGAACTACTTCTGTTGAACCGACGTAGATTTAATGCCTCTAATCATAAAAGCAATGGGCAAAAATCACCGCAAAATCATTCTAAAAAATAAAGGCGCAACTGCTTGCGCCCCTAAAATTACGAATCAAATCTGCGTACGGGCATGGCACTGCCGTGCCCATTATCTCTGCAATGACCGACCACTTAACTACCACTTGAGCAAATTGAACTGCTCCATATCCACAGTGTCGCGATTGCGGTAGATAGCCAGCACGATCGCCAACCCAACCGCCGCTTCTGCTGCCGCGATCGTAATCACAAAGATCGTAAAAATCTGCCCCTTAATCGTCTGCGGATCAAGATAGTTAGAAAATGCCATCAGATTGAGATTCACAGCATTCAGCATGATCTCGATCGACATCAACACCCGCACTGCATTGCGACTCGTAATCAAGCCATAAATGCCAATACAAAAAAGTGCGGCGGCAAGAAGTAAAAAGTACTGAAGTTGCATAGTCTCAAACTCTTATTGAATAGTGCTGTCGCCGCGACCCGTAGTAATCAGATTCCGCGGACGTTCTGGCAAGGTCAGCGTTTCAGTTTCGCCTGCCTCAAGCTCAGTTTCGGGCAGAAACTCACGACGGGCAAGCACGATCGCGCCCACCAACGCCATTAGCAGCAAAATCGAAGCTAACTCAAAAGGCAAGAGGAAGTCACTGAAGAAATGTAGACCGATGCGGACGATCGAAGAATCTCCGACAGCAGTTTCGGTCGAGATTGCCCATGGGGTCGTCACCACCATCGTTCCCAGCAGGGCGAAAATACCAAAACACACCAGCGCCGTTGCCACCTGACGAATCCACATTCTCGGCACTACTACAAAATCTTCGCGCTTGTTGACCAGCATGATGGCAAACAAAATCAGAACGTTGACCGCTCCCACGTAGATCAAGACTTGGGCAAACGCCACAAAGTCTGCGTTTAGCAACAAATATAGTCCCGCAATGCTAATAAACACACCGCCCAGCAAGAAAGCTGAGTAAACGATGTTATTCAACAACACCACGCCCAATGCAGACCCCAGCATCATCACTGCCAGTATTCCCAACGAGACGATTTGAACCCCTTCCGCTAAATTCACGATTCTTCACTCCTATTCTTGAGATTCTTTGTCTAAGATTTCTTCAGGGCGCAACCCAGCACGACGCGAACCTGCGGGGAGATCATGAGGATCAGTAACGCCCTTGGGCAGGTAAGCAAATTCTCTCAAAGGAGTCACCATCGGGTCGTTGGTCACTTTATAAGGCAGGCGACCTAACGCTACGCTGTCGTAATTTAGCTCGTGGCGATCGTAGGTTGCCATCTCATATTCTTCGGTCATAGACAAGCAGTTTGTCGGACAATATTCAACGCAGTTGCCACAAAAGATGCAGACTCCAAAGTCGATGCTGTAATGCTTGAGCTGCTTTTTCTTGGTTTCTTTGTTAAATTCCCAATCCACCACGGGCAGGTTGATTGGGCAAACTCGCACGCACACTTCGCAAGAAATGCACTTGTCAAACTCAAAGTGAATTCGCCCTCGAAACCGCTCTGAAAGAATTAGCTTTTCGTAGGGATATTGCACAGTGATCGGGCGGCGGCGCATATGGTCGAAGGTTACAGATAGCCCTTGACCGATATATTTACCCGCTTGAAACGCCTCTTTGGTGTAGTCACCAACTTGCTTAAGAAACTTGAGCATCCGTGTTCTCCAGAAAATGAGCGTAGTGTCAGCCGCCAAACGCGATCGGGAATGCTAACTTTAGACCCGCCGTGAGCAGCAAATTGACGAGCGAAACGGGTAAGAGGAACTTCCACCCCAAGTCTAACAATTGGTCAATGCGGACGCGGGGAACCGTCCAGCGCATCAAGATCGCAATGAAGACCAAAAAGTAAGCCTTTAACAACGTCATCGTGATGCCGATCGTAGCCATGATCACTTGCAGCCAGGGAGTGTTTTCACTGACCCCAATCCAGTTGGCGATCGTGCCTACACTGACCGGAAACTCCCAGCCACCTAGATAAAGCACCGCAAACAGCAGCGCAGACAGAGTGAGGTTGACATAAGACCCCAGATAAAAGAGGGCAAACTTCATCCCAGAATATTCGGTCTGATAGCCCGCCACGAGTTCTTCTTCGGCCTCTGGCAGGTCAAAAGGAATTCGCTCACATTCTGCCAGGGCGGCAATCCAAAAGATCAAGAAACCGACGGGTTGCCGCCAAATATTCCAGCCGAGAATGCCATAGCCCGACTGTTGCTGCACGATATCAACCGTGCTGAGGGAGCCAGACATCATGACGATCGCCAACACCGATAGCGCCAGCGGCAACTCATAGCTAATCGATTGAGCAGCGGCTCTCAAACCTCCTAATAGCGAGTATTTGTTGTTGGAGGCATAGCCCGACATCAAAAGCCCGATCGGGACGATGCTAGACAGCGCAATCCACAAAAACACGCCCATTCCCACGTCAGCGACGAGCAGATTTTGCCCAAACGGCACGATTAAGTAGGAGAGAAAAACGGGAATGACGACGATCGCCGGGCCCAGCGTAAACAAAAGCCCATCTGCTTTCGACGGCGTAGTATCTTCCTTAAAAACTAGCTTTAGCCCGTCTGCCAAAGGAGCTAAAATGCCCAACGGACCCATAAATTCTGGACCAATCCGCTGTTGGGCGGCAGCTGAAATTTTTCGCTCTAGCCAAACTGATGCCAGCACGCTCACCGTTGCAGCTACCAGCACAATCAGCATTGGCAAAGGCAACCAAAGTGCTCTCGCAGCCCCAGGCGGGATGCTAAAACCTTTGACAGATTCAATAAAAGTTCCTTGAAGGTCGATTCCTGGATTCATCTAAAAATGAGGTTTCTGGGCGACATTAACGCCTATCAGTATATCTTTCCTGATGGAACAGAACCGAATCAAAGTGCTGAATTTATAGCCTTTTTAGCCATCAGACTATTCAATCGTCTGCATTCATTCCAGTGAATAGTGACATTGAGTTCAAGCGGCGATTCGGAGTTCTTGAGACATCGGTTCGACGAGTTTTTTCGCTTTGTCAGCGGCTTCTGCCCCCTAAGTCCCCCATTCTGGGGGACTTTGAACCGGAATTTTTGACTTGAAGTCCCCCAAACTTGGGGGATTTAGGGGGCTTCCCGAATTCACAACCGGAGCAACCCACTTCTGTCGAACTGACATCTTGAGAGGTTGCCGATCGGGCTTTCCATAAAAGAAGCCCCCAAGCGCAAGAAGCTTAGAGGCTGGAGTTCCTGAAAATCGTCACCTGACTATAGTTGCAAGGGATTGTCGATCGGGCAAGAGGGGTGACACCCTGTATTAGCGGTTGAGTTAGCGATCGTCGATCGGCACATAGGGTGCTGAATGCAGCCCGGTATAGATCTGCGTTGGTCGGAAAATCCGGTTTTCGTTCAATTGTTCTTTCCAATGAGCCAGCCAGCCAGCGACGCGAGAAATCGCAAACACAGGCGTAAACAGGTCTGTAGGAATTCCTAGCTTGCGATAAACCAAACCTGAGTAGAAATCGACGTTGGGGTAGATTCCCTTTCCGCCCAGTTTTTCTTCAACAGCACGTTCTAGCTCAGTCGCGATGTCGTAATATTTGTCGTGCCCAAACTTTTCAAACAGTTGTTCTGCAAGTTCTTGCAAAATAATGGCTCTGGGGTCTTTGACTTTATAGACGCGGTGCCCGAATCCCATAATTCTGGCTTTGCGCTGAAGCAGATCGTCCAAATAGGGGCGAACATTCTCAACCGAGCCGATTTCTTCCAGCATTTCGATCACTTCTTCACTAGCTCCCCCATGCAGCGGACCTGCCAACGTGCCCACCGCAGACGCAATCACTGCATAAGGGTCGGTCAGCGTCGAAGCCGTCACCATGGCTGAAAACGTCGAAGCATTGATCGTGTGTTCGGCATGAATCACTAGACAGACTTCAAAGATTTTTGCCGCTAGCGGGTCAGGTTCTTTCTCGTTCAGCATATAGAGAAAGTTGGCGGCGTAGCTCAAATCATCGCGCGGCTGAACCGGATCGTTTCCCTTTCGCATCAGTTGAAACGCGGCAACCATTGTCGGAATCTTTGCCAGAAGTCTAACCACAGCCGCTCGAATATAAGCCGGGTCATCTAACGCACGACGAGAATAAAACAAGCCCAACGCTGCCGCACAAGCCTGAAGCGCATCCATCGGATGACCACTCTCAGGAAAGCACTTCATCATGTCTCGAATCCGATATTTCAGCCTTCGATGATATCGGATCTCATTTTTGAAGGCTTCTAACTCTTCTTTGGTTGGCAATTCTTTCCAGATCAACAGATAAGCCGTTTCCAAAAAGGTGCTTTTTTCAGCGAGTTCCTGGATGGGAATGCCCCGATATTCCAAGATGCCTTTTTGCCCGTCCACGAAGCTAATGCTGGACTGGGTTACTGGAACGCCTTCTAGACCTGCCCTAAATTCACAGACAGTCATGATTCACCGTTATCTATACATTGTAAGTCTCAAGCTAACTTATCAGATTTAGCAGAACAGATTGTAGTGTCTGAACTAAACCCGCGATCGCT
>JAYVFW010000488.1:0-27610 GCA_043772715.1 Phormidesmis sp.
GTTCCCAAGCAACCTTCCTCCACAGGCAGTATCACCGTCTGTCCAACGGTTATAAGTCCACGCTGCATTACCACTTGGGCAGCAGCAACATCTCGGTCACTAGAGAAGAACAGCCTACGATAACTCTAGAATTCAACTTTGACAGACTCCAGATCGTAAAATTGTCAAATTGGTTATTACTCTACCCCAAAGGAGAGAGTGAGGGGCTGCGTAGTTTCGTTCGATCGACAGATTATAGAGTTTATCCTTACGATATAGACTGAGCGAAGTTTACGACACTCGTAAACTTAAGCCCATTATCATTGCTAAAAACTTATGCCTGACATTGTTGACACTGCGATGAGTGCGGGAACCTTTACCACTTTAGTTGCAGCAATCACAGCGGCTGGTCTTGACACTGCGCTGAAGAGTCCTGGTCCGTTCACTGTTTTTGCGCCCTCTGATGATGCGTTTTCTAAATTGCCATCGGGAACGGTGGAATCGTTGCTAGAAGATCTTCCCACGCTGAGAAAGATATTGGAATATCATGTTGTTTCTGGAAAAGTGATGGCGGCGGATGTCGTCAAGCTAAGTGAGGCGACGACCACCCAAGGAGAAGAGGTTAAAATCAACGCCTCTGGTGGCAGCGTCAAGATTAATGATGCAACGGTCACCATGCCAGATGTCGAAGCCGAGAATGGAGTGATTCATGTAATCGACACCGTTTTATTGCCTGGATCGATTAGTCTCTGACGATGTTTGAGATTGCTACTCAGTAAATTAAGTTTAGAGCGTGTTCAAATACGCTCTTTTTTGTATATTTTTTCGTTGATCAAATTAGCGTTCGAGTTTGAAGAAACCCGTCTTGTACCGAGTCGAGTTTTTGAACGCGGCTGATGATGTCTGTTTCGTTAAAGCCGTTTAGGTAGGTGGCTGCATCGCTCCAAGTTCCGGTTTTGGGTGCATTTTACACAATTGAGATCGAGATAGACTGCGCGGGTCAAATTGGCGACCTGCGACTCGCTGCCAACTTTAGGGTTGTCGATCGCGCCTTGATAGATCGCTGCGATCGTGCCTCGTGACAAAGGAGTGAGCTTGATCTGAACATCGCTAGCGCTAAACGCATTCAGCAGTTCGGCCGTGAGTTGCCAATTTTTAGCGGTGAGCGCGTAATCGTCGTTTAATTTACGAACTCTTTCTGTCTGGTCTGCGGCAGCATCTTTGAGATCGGGTGCAGTCTGAAGTTGCACAGACTGCGCGGCTTGCAAAAATAACGGCATTCCCGCAGCGCTACCTGATTCGGCTTCAGCTACAGATCCCGGCGATGTTGTGGTTTTAGAGGCTAGTTCGTCTTCTCTTTTAGCTTCAAATGTGGCTACCATGTGGCGCTCTTAAGAGTCGTAAATTAAATAATGTTGGTTACTTGCAGAGATAATGGGCACGGCGGTACCATGCTCGTACGCATTAATTTGCAGTTCTAAGCAGTTATTTGGGGTCAATTCCCATTGAGAAAGCGCTGCGATAATCATCTTTTAAGTGATCGACTGGCGTAGCGTTGCTTTGAATATATGCCTTGTATTCATCGAGCGTGTTGGCGTGAAGTGAGAAAACGAGTGCTTTGCCGATCGCTACTCGATCTGCTTTCTTCATCAGGTGATCGCATTCGTCCCGATTTTCTAAAATAGTGATCTCCGTCTTCTCTTTTTCAACTGCGCGCTGCTTCGCGATACCGCAAGGGTCGCACTACAAGATTGATTTTTTGGCGAGATAATGTTCATCAAGGGCGCGGCGCAGCATCATTTTAATGACAGCTTGACGACTAATGTTGAGTTCGCTAGCCATTTGGTCAAGTTCGTCGAGCATGGGATGCGGAATATCTAAATGGGTGGTCACGCCATCTTGGTGTCTTCGTGAAGTCATCGGATGAGGTGTGCCGATGCGGGTCGTTGTGGAGTCAAAATAGCGATCGACCACTTCTTCGCCTGCTTCAATTCTCTGTTCAAGCTCATCAGTAGAGATATTGCTCATAGATCTCTCGCTCTCTTCTGGTACTTTTCCAGTAGGTAATTAACCAGATATATTCCCCTTGATCATCATAACGGATCTCGTAAATCACTGATAAAAGGGTGTTTCCTAGATATCCAATTGCGATAAACTGCTCTGGATCATCTCGTTTAATCTGCTCTACATATTCGCCCGCCAAAACTATGGAGACTTCTTCAAGAGAATATCCCCGATTTTGCTGAAGAAGTTGACTTTTGTGGTTATCCCAGTCAAATCGCATTTTTGCTCAACCATCGCTCATCTTTTAGTTATTTGGGGTCAATTCCCATTGAGAAGGCGTTGCGATAATCATCTTTTAAGTGATCGACTGGCGTAGCGTTGCTTTGAATGTATGCCTTGTATTCATCAAGCGTGTTGGCGTGAAGTGAGAAAACGAGTGCTTTGCCGATCGCGACTCGATCTGCTTTTTGCATAAAGTCTAAGGTGTCTTTGCCTAGCGCTGCTTTTGCCCAGGTCAGCGGCTGAGGGCTTGCGACTGTATGTTCTCCAAACGTTCTAATCAAGCCTTTGAAATTGAGATCGTCATTAATGTCCTTAATCGCTTCGTCGGATAAACTCGCTGTTTTTCCCTTTAGGTAAGTTTCAACAATTCCCTGTTCTACATCTACCATGTTGAGGTCAAACTGCATCGGTGACAGGGCTGTGGTTGAGGCAGGATCTTTAGGATCGGTCGGGTTGCCGCGACTCATCAGACGATTGATTATTTTAATGTTTGACTCAAATAGGATTTTGTTTACATCTTTGAGGATTTGAAGTGCTTCCTTAGAGTGAAGACTCCAACCTACTAACCCTTCGATACTGCCAACTGCATTAGAGTTGGTAACTTTAGCAGCAGCCCCAAAAAATCTGACCTTTTTGGGCAAGATCCCTTCTGCCGCTAACGCATCGACCACATCGTAGTAGGCACTTCTTTCAGCGATCGTCACATACTCCTCAGGGTTGTTGTTTTGAGTATTAAAGATTACAGCTTTCACAAAGGTGTTGGTCGTGCTGGACAGCTTCCCAATATCTGCTCCCCAGCGATTCACGTCGCCTGGATACCAATCTTTTTCAGTCTCTTGTTGAAACACAATCATCGCTTTTCTAGAAAGGTCGGCTGGCGATGCGGTTGATGGCGCAACCGGAGTTAACGGTTGATGAGTCATTGAATTGGATGGGGTCGATGTCATTACTTGTTGAGCGATGCGATCGGCTTCTTGCTCAAATGAGTCAGCCGGGTCGCTAATCGAAACTCCGTCTGCGGTTGGGGCACCTGCGACGGCTCCATTAGCTTGCTGCATCGTATGCACCACTTCATGGGCGATCAACTGCTGACCTTCTGACGATCGGGGATTATAACTACCCGCACTAAAGAAGATATCTTGACCCGTGGTAAACGCGATCGCATTCACCGAGCGAGACAAGCGATCGGCTTCCGGGTTGGTGTGAATCTGCACACTCGATAGATCGGCTCCTAAGTTTTGTTCTAAGTGCTGCTGGATGCCGGATTCTAGTGAGTCTCCACCCGATGCGGCTTGGATGCGCTGCCCGATCGAGCCATCAGAACTCTCAGCCGCGTCATTTGCGGTGCGCTGGATGGTGCGCTGACTGGGAACTGACGCTGGCTGCGGCACCCCGATCGCTTCGGGTGACGAGGCGCGAAATCCTAAAACTGACGGCAACAGTTGCCCGACATCGACGTGCAACCCCAGCATTAAATTGCCGCCTTTGGTATTGATCTCCAGATTTAGCCAGTCTAGTTTGGGCACTGGCAGCACTTTTCCATCGAGCAGACCGAGCGAGAGCCGTCGAGCTTCGGGGTCTGACACAATGCCCGCCAGTGCCCCGGCTCCGATGATTGTAAACGCGCTGACCACGCCAACTTTTTCGCCCCGGTTGAGGTGTCGCCAGTCTGACTCGGCGCGATCGCTGACACGAGTTTTCAGAGTCGTCAGCGTGGGGTCAAGCTCGACCACAACCGCTTTAAGTAGATCACCAGCAGTTGCCGATCTCGGAGTCGCTATCTGCTCGGAAGGCACCGCAGCAGGCTTTCCCTCCGTACTAAGGCGTTTGGGAATGAAAGTCGGTAAAGTTTGTAGATCAAGCTGCGCCAATTGGAGCTTGAGAATGGCTGGATCTAATATCTGTTGAGTGTCTTGCTTGATGCTCAATTGCAGCCCTGGATCGAGATGATAATTTAAACCCAGGCTGTATCGTGAAGCTGGATCAGGCGGTTGCAAAAGTGACGGCGGCGTAAGCTGAAAATTAGGAACCGAAGGCAAAAGTGACGGCGGCGTAAGCTGAAAATTAGGAACCGAAGGCAAACTTTCATCTCGCTGCACCGTTTGAGGACAGCCCGATCGCTGCAAAAATAATGGCATTCCTGCAATTGCCCCGCGCTCGTTTTCTAACGCATCAAGCTGATTGTCTGCCGAGATCATCTGCTGACTTTGTTGAGCGGATTCGGGCTGTTGAGCGATCTTAGGTTCCATGACAGTTGTAGTTTTTTAGTACAAAATACTGACTCGATCGCCGATTAATTCTGCGGGGAGTTGTCGTCCTAGTTTGCGATATTCACTAGCGACTCCCTGCACCACATCTGTAAAAGTGATGGGACGAGATTGACTCTGAGCGATCACGGCTGCTGCCAGCACGGCATTGCGAATATTGCCGCCACTGAGATCGACGGAAGCAGCAAGCTGATTGAGTTGCGGTTGCGTTAAGTGATGACGATCGCCTAAGTGAGATTGCCACAGCGATCGCCGTTCTTCGGCTTGGGGTAATGGAAACTCAATGATCATATCTAAACGGCGAGAAAAGGCAGAATCAAAGCGGCTGCGGCTATTGCTGGTGAGCAGGGTGATGCCGTCAAACGACTCAATGCGCTGAAGCAGATAGTTGGTTTGAGCGTTGGCAAAGCGATCGTTGGCTTGCTGAACTTCGGTGCGTTTGCCAAACAGCGAATCGGCTTCATCAAATAATAAGACGACTTCGGCTTGTTCGGCTCGTGATAATAGCTGTGATAAATTCTTTTCGGTTTCGCCAATATATTTGCTGGTGATCGACGCGAGATCGACTCGGTAGAGCGGCATTCCTAACTTTGTGGCTAACCAGCCCGCCGCTAGAGTTTTGCCCGTGCCCGATGCGCCCACAAACAGCGATCGCACACCGGGATGATAGCGCACTGTGGCAGAGAGTCCGAGTCCGGTGACGAGGCGATCGCGGTGGCGACAGCGCAAAAATAGCATCTGGAGTTCGTCACGCAGGGCTGGAGTCATCACCAGAGCATCATCGGGAATAGCATCGGTGAGCGGTTGCGCTAGGGCATCAAGTCCGACTCCTTCGCTTGTCCAGGCGGCGGCGATGATGTGTTCTCGTTGGGGTTTGTCGTGCTGTTGCAGAAGTTGATGGTGCTGCGTTAATCGACCGAGTTGGGCGATGCGTCCGCTGCTGTGGCGATGGTGTTGCGCTAACTCTGCTGATAAGGTTTCGTCGGCGATCGCGATCTGCCAAAGCTGCTGCCGTTCTTCGACATTGGGGACGGGAACCACCCAGTTGAGAACCGTTTCGGCAATGGCTTCGACATTTCCATCAATGCCACAGACTACGAGAATGGGCCCTTGATAAAACGGCAATGACGGCAAAATTTTGCGTTCGCCGGGGGCGAGGTCATAGCAAAAGACAGGCAGCAGGTTTCTGAGCAACAGCCACGGAGCGAGGTTGGCGGTTTGATCGGTGGCAATAAATAGCGGACGACGCTGAAGAGAGGTTGCGATCGCTTCAGCAACCGATTTCCCTTCAATCTGCGATCCGGTGCGTAACACTAAGACTCGCTGAGTTCCCGACTGAAGACTGGTTGCCCAGCGCTGCGCCTCAGTGAATGTCGAAGCGGCTAACGGAACCGCGTAATCATCTAGTCCGATCGTCAAGTCGGGAAGCGAGCGATCGTGTCCTCGCAGTGCCAAACCCAAATACAGAGGTACTTTTATAGATTGCTCTGGCAGCGGTGCCGATTCGTTGAGCAGTTGCAGCAATCCGCTAGCGATCGCAGTGCCAATCATCAGTCGATCAATGACAGAAACGCTGGGTGACAGTGGCGAAAACGCTGAAGAGAGCAACCCTAATGTCGGACGTGAACCGCCGAGAGGTGCTTGAAGATAGGCTAAAATGCGACCTGCGATCGTATTTTGTTCAACCGCGATCGCTAATGAGATTGCCAACACTTCAATGATGGTCAATGATAATGATTTTGCCAATCTTAGTAATGAATAATCACGGGCGGCAGGTTGACGCAGATAGGCTTTTAGAGCATCGACCCAATCAGCTTGATCGGCGGTGGCGATCGCTTGATAGTGGCATAAGTGCTGTAGCTCAGGGGAAGTTGGGTTAACGAGAATTTTCTGGTCTAGCGTGGCAGCGATCGCGGCAAACGCAAAAGTGTGAAGGGTGACGATCGGGCGATTAACCGAATTCTCAATTTCCATACCCGGCTCCTGTATAGTGAAACGCAACAATTCGACCAAACCAGGGCACCCAACCCGGATCGAGATCCAGCCCGACGCGACGAATCCGAATGTCTGCTTGCTGAGGCTCAAACCAGACATCAATGTGGGTATGTGTGATTAAAATCTGCCCCGATCGATTGACTAAATTATGTAATCCCATTTCAGCATTCAGACGGCACCAGCGCCGCATTGAGTTTAGCCAGGAGCGGAGTAAAACGGTTTCTGAGCGGTTGTTTGAGCGTTCGCCAAGTGCTTCCCAAATGGGATCGGGTTCAGGAATCGCTAATCGTTGCGCGATCGTGTGTAATAGCCTTCTGGGCAAATCAAATTCGATCAAGTGGGGATTAGATTCTAAAAAAGACTCGATTCTTAAATGAGTCATTAATGGCAACAGAAAAAATAGTCCCGCAAACTCACTCAGTTGAGGACTATCTATAGCTAAGTGAGAAGATGAAAGGGAATCTTGTTGTGGTGAAATATCTGTGAATGATTGCGATTCATTTAACACTAACTGAGAGTCTTTGGGAATCGTAACGGAACTCTCTATCAATGCTGTAGGATTTTCTATAAAGGCTGACCAATTAGAATGAAATTGCTTTCTTAAATCGCTAATTTGTTTAACCACCTGCTGCGATCGCGTCATTAATTGCTCGTCTAAAATGAATGCAGGTTGTTCTGCAATGAGTACGATCGCAGTTAACCAAAGTGATCGAGCATCTTCAATTCCCCAAACTTTAATCCACTGTTGAAGTAAATCAATCCAAGGTTTTGATATAAATGCGATCGATAGCGGTTGCATTAATTCGATTGGAGTCTCTGATTTAAGCCATCCACAAGCGCGCAACAATGCTAAACCATCGTGCCGGATGAGCGCTGAAAGTAGCGGTGTGATTGCAGCTTGAGCGAATAGCTCCTGCATTAAGGGGACGATCGCAGAGACTCCGATCGCGGTTTGCATAATCCCATAAAGCACCCGACGAAACCCTTCATCTCTAGACAAATTAGACTGCCAGTTAAAAACGGCTAACCGCCAAAACCATTCATCGGTGCTGAGGTGGTTTGCCAATCTCACCGCCAGACACAGATAAGGCTCAACTTGATCTCGAAAATAGACCGCGATCGCACGATTAGCCGCCGGATCTTCTGCATGAACTGCCGTTACACCGATCTGCGCCAGTCGTTGCTCTAACACGAGTGCCAGAGTTGCCGAACTTTGCTGAGTGTGAATCTTGCCAACATTCAGCGATCGCACCAACAACAGCCGCCCACTTTCAGGAAACGATGCCGTATGCAAAGCATCTTCTAGCAAAACAGCACCCCGATGAATTAGGGCTTGATCGCGCGATCGTAGATGGACAGTATGGACATGGCGTTTCATATTAGACCTCCTGCATGAATAAAATTCTCGACGTAACCATCCTTGGATCTCGCCCCCTAACCCCCAATTCTGGGGGAACTGGAGTTAAAAGTCCCCTAGAATTGGGGGATTTAGGGGGCGTTCCTGGATTCGTGCAGGAGGTCTATCAGTGAATGGTGTTGTCTAATATTCACGATCGCGAATTCAGATTTGTGTTGAAAGCGCCCGGTTCGGCAAACTGCACACGCGCATCTGCCGCTAACTGCACGTTTGTCTCGTAGGCATGAACGATTCGAGCCGATGCTTGACCCGATGCCAGATCTTCGACCACGCCTTGAGCCACGACGCGATTGAGCGCTGAATAGAGCAACACTTGCATCCCCACTCGCACCGTTGCAGGATCGATCACCAGTTCGACTCGGCTGCCTAGATTAACGATCGTTGGTTTGCTCAGACGACCCGAAATAATCTGATTGACTGGCGCATGACTTGCCAACAAAATGCAGACCCGCACGAGGTCACTAATCAGCGCTACGGCATCGGGCTGGAGCGCGTCAATTTGTTGATAAAGCCAGTCAACCAGCGTTTGAATTTCTCGGCGCTCCAAAAGGGCAAGGTCGCCCCAGCGTGGCAAACTCGCTAGATTTCGCAGGTTGACGGGTGCGTCATATTGGCTGAGACGCTCTGCCCACTCTAAACGAATCACTGGCAACACTTCGCCAAAATTGGCATACAAACAGGCGGCAACGTGAGAAATCTGGTCGAGTTCTTGTGCGGCTTGCTGAGATACCTCACTGTGTCCGTGACTGCCGTCGATTAAATCTCCGAGAGACAAAACAGCCGTCGATTGATCTCGAAGTTGAATCCAGGTCAGTCCAGAATAGAGGTTGAGATTGAGTTGAGCAATTTGCGATCGCGCCGCCGCCATCAACGTTCGCTGAGTGGTCACCGTTTGCTGAATGCGCTGCCCTAGCTGAGTTGCGGTTGAGGTCAAGGTTACCGTGTCGTCATACCGCAAACTTGCCCGTCGCTTTGCGCTTTGCAGCGTCGTGTAAATTGTCTCAAATCGATCGAGGCGGTCAATCAGACGAGGAATGCGCGTAAACCACTTAACGGGCGCTGATCGTAATGTCTCGACCAACGATCGCAGCGCCGCCGGAACAGCAATCTCGCGATTCAAACAAGCGGGAATCGGTGAAGACGTGATGCCAGGGTCGAGCGGACGAGTCGGCGCATCGAGAATGACTGGAGTAAATCGCGGACGGTGAAACACCAGAAACGTCACATATTGCTGCAAAATAGCATCGCGACGCTGATTGATGCCGTCAATTCTCATCTGTTCTTCGGCGAGTAAGGCACGCGCTACGGCAACATCGTGTCGGGCTTCTGCCAAATAACTTGCGATCTCGTTGAGGCGTTGATTCACCTGACCGACTACGCCCCGAAGCTGAGTGAGAACGTTCTGACAATTGGCGATCGCGACGCGATAATCTTGCACCCGTCCTTCTGCCAATCGCAGCGCAGCAACGGTGTTATCAAGCACTTTTACCCCGTCAGAAAACTGTGCCGATTCGTCGGTGCCAGCGAGTGTGTCACCTAACCGAATCTGATTCAGCAGCGCTGCATTCACGTCTTTAAATTTAGCAGTGGTGCCCGGAACGCTGACTTCACCGAGATCGACACCCAGATTAGCGAGACTCTCGATCGTGTCTGCCCGACTCGACAAAGTAAAGTTTCTGGCTTCGACTGAGGCAGAGGCTTGCAGGCGTTCGGCAACCGTTACAGTACGACTGGCGGCACCAATCAGGGGCGACTGTTCTAACACGTCATCGGCGATCGGCAGAGAAACCTGTTTAGAGACAAATAGCTCTTTGTTGGCAGCCGTTTGCTCTTTGATCACCCCAATGCGAGTTTGAGTATCTTGCGTTTTTTTGAGTTCAAATGCGGCAGAACTTGCAAACCCCACATCACTAAAGTTGGTGAACGTTGTTTGAGTTAACAACGGCTCAAACAATGCCGCTTTTTGGGGAGCCGTCGCAAATTGGCTAGTGCCTGCCGCCAGAATTGTAAAGCTAGGACTTGTCAAAACTGATGCAGACTTCTTGCGAGTAAAGAAAGTGTTTAGCTGTTCTTGAGTGACGCGGGCACTTTGACCCCCTTCTGCGATCGCCGCCAGGGTCGGAGAGGTTGCCAATCGAGCCGCTTGATCGGTGCCCAACACAAACTGACGAATTCGATAAATATCGGTTTGCACTCGCAAAAAGTGAAAATCGATGCGATCGTTGGCTTGCTTAACTTTGGTTTCGAGAAGCGCAATAAAGCGTTCTAGCCCAAGCGTCGTGAGTTGACTGGCTTCTGCCGGAAGTTGCGCGGCGAGTTGATTGCTCAAAGTCCAAATTGGCGTGACCCCTCGGACATTGTTCTCGATCGCGGTTCCAAAGTCTTCTTCAAATGGCGTGAGCAAATCGGCACCTTGAATCCACGTCCAGGTGTCGCTGTTGGTGTGCGGCGTTGCCCCAACTGGCAGAGTGTCACCCACCCAAACCGTATCATTGGCTGGCAAAGAACCCGCCGCCGATTTGCCCGTGTGTCCCCAAGCGGCGCGACCGTCGTAAAGCGTGAAGGCGATTCCGGTGACGGTCGTGTTTTCTAAGCCAACGAGACTGGCAGGCACCTCTAACCGCACCCAATCTGCGATCGCGGGTAGTGCCCCCATTGACTGACGGCTGGCGGTTCCGGGGATGCCCAAATCGAGTAAGTTTTCACCCCAATAAGCGCGATGCTCCCAGCTTCCGCCGACGTTCCATTGCACCATGACTTCGCGGGGCGGATGGTCAGCATCGAGATAAAGGTAGGTGGTTAAGCGATCGCTTGTTGTCACGGCTAATCCAGCAGTTGCGCCATCAAAATAATGTTGATGTAAGCCAGCCGCTAAACTCGACTCATGAGCGCGGGTGCTGGTAAACGGTATTGGCGGTTGAGCTTCATCTTCAAGGCGATCGAAGTCGGAATAGCCTGGGGCAGTTCCAGTAATCGCTTGAATAATTAGCGTGTTGCGAGTTTGGATAATGGAGCGACGATTCAGCCATTGCGATCGCCGGATCACAAACTGATCGATCGTGCGTTGAAATTCAGCATCGACGGACTCTGTTTTGAGTAAGTCAGGCTCATACCAGGCTTGCGGAACAGGGACTAAAATTTGCACCTGATCCGGTTTAGACACATCGAAGGGCACGAGAGACGCGCTCGATTCTAAAACGATATCCAGTTGTTCTAGCGGAACGGGAGCCGCCTGAATCTTGTAAGAACTGGGAAAAAAGTGATTTCGACCTAAACCAAGATTGGACGATCGCACCTCGATCGCGGAGGTAGGCAAAATTCCAACGGGCGGCAAATAGAGAAATTGGTCTGCCACTTGAGAAATCGAAACCGTTGCTAAGTCGAGTTCTGACAACTGTTCGGCAAACTGCTGGACTCGCGCTTGCCACAAAAACGGACTCCCCGCATTTGTCACGAGCGGATGACGGCGTTTTGGCGAACCGCCAGCCCGCACCACTGAGTAACGATCGCTAAATAAAGGCTGCCAATCGGCATCAAATCCGATTAGGGCGATCGGCACTCCGACCGTCTCCCAGGGCAGCAGTTGATCGGGCGTGTTGGCTTTTTCAGCGCTGAAAATTGTGTAAGCCAAACGATTTCGCCACCGCCCTAGCGCCGTTGCTTGCGTGAGATCGCCCGATTCGGGTAATGCCAGCCACTCAGAAGCCCAGGGATAGAACACCAAACGGCAACCATCCACAATTTGCCAATCTTCAAAGGCATCGTTTTGCGGGTCTGTTTCACAAGCATCTCTGGGGTCGCTGCGCCCGACTAATTCTGCCACGATCGGCTGAAGCACTAAAACTCCGACTCGCGGCAGCGTTGCAGCAATGCCGTCTGTAATCAATTCTCTTAGCGTTTTCCCTAATTTTCGCGGCGTTAAGATTCCGGTTGGCGTTGGTGTTGGTGAGGGTGTTGTCCCGTCTAGAATCGCAGCCGAGGCATAAACCCGAACTTCTTGCACCGCCACTCTCAGCGTTCTAGGAATCAAAACATCTTCGCCAGTTGCCGTGATGCCAGTGCCCGCCGCAATTTGATAATGAGTCGAATCAGG
This sequence comes from Phormidesmis sp., assembly GCA_043772715.1. Taxonomy (GTDB): domain Bacteria; phylum Cyanobacteriota; class Cyanobacteriia; order Leptolyngbyales; family Leptolyngbyaceae; genus Phormidesmis_A. Next base: position 12,038 of record JAYVFW010000488.1, read on the forward strand.
TTGCTCTAAATCGACTTCTAGCCCCGTGATCACGCCAGGAGAGAGCAATTGTCCCCGCGTCGCCAGAATGCCCGATCGCCCTTGTTGTTCTGTGATCAAGGCGCGATCGCTAAGGGATCGCCCTGAATAAAGATTGAGGCGACGCTGCCAGCCCAAATTAGCGTCGGGCTGCATCGGTGGAGAGACATCTACCACATGCTCACCGTTGAGCGATTTTTTAATGGGATTCACGTCCATTATCGCAGACCTCCCGATCGATTTCTTAATGTCGTTTTAATCAAATTGCCAACGCTGCTCGGATTGGTTCTGGCAACATCGGTTAATTGCGCTGAGAATGTTTGCAGTTCTGTTTCTGAAAGTTGACTGGCTAAACGATCGAGTTCGGGAATGCTGCCAGATTGGGCAACGGTGGCAGCGATCGTGTCATCTTTTAGCTGAGAATTAGTCGCTTCTAGCCGCAAAATTCCTTCTCCGAGTTTGGGGTCGCCAAATCGATTAGAGACTTGCAGCACTGCCGCTTGATCGAGTTTTTCTATCGGCTGATCAGCAGATGTGTCAGTGGTTTTGGCAGCTTCTAATTCTTTAACCGCACCGCTTAACAGCAATTTGGAAGAATTGAATTTAGGTGAACTCAGTAGCGATGTCACATCAGCATTTGCAGCCGCCGTTGCCGTGTTTCTAATATCATTTACTCGATTTAGTAATCCGGCTTGATTCAGCGTTGTGACTAAATTGCGTTCAGTGATCACCTCATTAGTCACAATCCGAACATTAAGCCCGACATTAGTAGCGTGATAGGGTAGATTGCGCCTGCGAATAAACCACAGCAAATCTGAACTCGCTAATGCTTTTCGCCATTCTGCATCAACCAAATCTTGAGGATTAACAATCGGAATCGGCAATCGAGGCAGCCGAATTTGCTGTAACGACAACAGCGGAGTCCGTTTTGCCACCAGTCCCGGAGCCACCGCAGGCAGCGATCGCGTCAAACTGCGGAGAGTGCCTTGCAATTGCTGGAACTGTTGCCGATTGACGGGCATCAACACTAAAACGCCAACCGAGTCGAGGGCTTCATTCGTCATCGTCAAATCGATCGGGGGCAACAGTAGACTCTCCTCGACCAGTGCCGCCAACTCATCAGAAGGCACCAGCGAGAGACTGACATCCACCGTTGACGGAAAGTAGATTTGCGTAAAGTTAGTGGGGTCGATCGTCGCAGCGGGCATCTGACCCGTCGGAGGCAATGCTGCAAAATAATCGGTGGCGCTAAATCGTCGCCCCTGATTGCTCTGATTGCGCGATTGCAAAACCTCCTGCAACTGCTGATCATATTGCTGCACATAAGCTTCTCGCAGTCCGCGAGGGGTTGCGCCAAAGCTCAACAGACTTTTTTGCTCCGCACCCACTTCTCGCCGCACCAGGTAGGGATCAATCCATTCAACCACGCCCCGGTTTAAGCCCACCATTGCCAGCGGTAGCGCATTGGCAGGCAAACCGCGCACAGACCCTTCGACGAAAATGTCTCGTGCTACCCGCGATCGCCGTGCTTCTAATCCACCACTGCCGCTGTCTGCGTAGGGAATCAGCGTGATCGCAACCGCTTCGATAATGTCGCCATCGTTTACCGATCGTGAGGCAGTCAGCGACGTGGGATAAGACGCGATCGGATTGGCCGTATATTCGACCGATCGCAGCGCAATCACAAACAAACCCGACGCATTTCGAGCCGACTCACGGGGCACCGGAGCCAGCCCAAACGCCGCATCTAATCGCTGAATTTCAGGAATGTCTACTAGGTTAACCGTGCGCGATTGGGGCAAAACGACCAGTTCGCCGCCGGGGGTGATTCCGTGCCCCGCTTCGATATAAATCGCGCTGGCGGCGTTGTTAGGCGGACGCTTGACCAACAGACCCTGCACGATGCCAAACCCACTTGCTCGCGCTAGATCAGTCTGTCGCGTCAGAAAATAAGTTTGATCGCGGGTGAGATCTTTCGCCGTCAGAAACCGACCATCAAAATAAAACGGGCGCGTGCGGCGATCGTCCAAAATCACCGTTCCCGCCTGAATCATGGTCGCGAGTTCGGCATCGTCAACACGAGAGCGAGAAGAACCTTGAGTAAACATAGGGCGTAAGGGAGTAGGGGCGGGTCACTGTCTTTTAATAGGAGTTCGATGAGTTCTTTCACTTCGTTGTTCAGTGCTTGTGCCCCCCAAATCCCCCAGTCTGGGGGGCTTTGAAACCGCAGATTTTGGCTTGAAGTCCCCCAATTTTGGGGGATTTAGGGGGCAGAAACCGACTGAAACGGAGCGATAAACGACTGGTGAGTTCTCAATTCAACCTGCGATTTAGCAACAACAAGATTCATAGCGCTAACCAGCGAGCGATCGCCCCAGCCGCGTAGACAAACGATCGCTGAGAATTGTCTGGCACGATGGCGGCATCTGCGGTGCGAATGGGTCGTTGTCCTGGCAAGGCAGCCGCCGCAGGCAACACGAGTCGGGCGAGAAACAACGCGGTGGGATCTTGTCCGATCGCGTGTTCTGCTAGAGGTTTAAGTCCCGTTTCATCCCACTGATCAGAGCCTTCGTGCCACGCATTTAAGATTGCAGTTTGCAGGGCAGCCTGACGATCGCCCGTACCAAAATCGCCCCAGGTGTTTTGAGGCAGATGCTGATCGAGATCGGCGCTGGCTTCTTGACGAATCACGATCGTCAGTTCATAGCTATCTCGCAGTCGAGACGGCGTAACTGCATCTAACGCATCAAATGCCCCCGCCGCAAACGCTGGAGTTTTGCCGCGCTCACACGACACAAATCGCACAAACACATCGACGACCACGCCGCCTTGATCGAGATGGAATCCTTTAGTCAAATCGTCGGCGATCTGCGATTGATACCAGCGATCGACGCGAATGCAAGCCGCCCGTGGAAGCTCAATCAATCGTCCGAGACGGTCGATCGCCAATCCGGGCTGCACCACAATTTCTTCGTCGCGACCTTGAGGAAACTGGGCATCGTCTCCCGGTTTTAGGGGTTTGTGCCAATCGACGCGCAACCCGGCTGCGGTGCCGCTGCCATGCAGATAGAACAAAGCACGCGCTAGTCGGCTACGGTGATAGAGTTGCTCTGCCAAAAAGTCTTCTGCGTCGAGCGAGATGCCCGTTGCATAATAGACGCGATCGGGCGAAAGGGGCGCAGCCGCCAGCGGGTCGGTGGATCTAAAAGTACTCATAGCTAGCGAATCCTGGGGGGATTGATGACGACAATTTGTTCAGTCGGTTGGCTCTGGTTTCCGGCATCGTCTTCGACCACTAATTGAAAGCGATAGCGACCCGGCGCGAGTCCGGCATCGACAACGACGATCGCAGTAGTGGTGACGACAGGCTTTTGCGGCTCAAAGGTTGACATAGGGCTATTGAATCGGAGGACGAATCGGCACTGGGATGATTGGAGTGGGGCGGATCGGCGGTCTTTCGATAATGGGAATCATCGTCCAGATATAGTTGACGACTTTACCGGGAGCCACATCGCTCGATCGTTCGCCGCTCAGTTTAAAGCTCTGTCCCGTTTCTGTAGTTGCAGGGGCATCAATCACCGCTGTCGGTCTTTGCGTATCGCGAACCACTACTTCTACGATCGCGGGATCTGACTCATTACCCGAATCATCGACGACCACTAGCTGAAACCGATGAACGCCAGGGGGTAACGGATTTTGGGGATCAACTTTGACCACTAAAACAGGATCAGTGGTTTCGACGGGCGTACTGAGTTTAAGTTCTGCTTCTGCCATGAGAGTCTCCTGAATGATTTTTGGTGTGGTTGAATCGAAGGTTGAATCTGCTTGTTAGGGCTGTAGATCCTCTCGCCCCCTAAGTCCCCCAGAATGGGGGACTTTGAGATTCCGGTTCTCCCTAGAATTGGGGGGCAATTCAATGTTGCGTTTCAGTTTGTGTTACCTCTGCTATTCCAGTTTTGTCCATTCATATCGGACGATCGTGCGTCCATCAAATGCCCGTGACTGGTTGCCGTCTAGCTGAAACGACTGCCCAAACTCGGCGATCGGGCGTGATTTAAGCGTCGCGATCGGGGGTTGAAAAACGGGTTCAACATCATCAATACCTCCTTCTAAACGGGGATCAAGACTGGCACGACGTAACAAGCGATCGCGCACCCCAATCTGGCTTTTGTTGAGGGCGACAGACTGGGGTTTTGGTTTAGCGCTGAGATAAGTGTCAACACCGACCAACGCAGATACGCCCACCATTAGTGCATTGCTGGCAGACACCACGCGAGACAAAACGTGCGCCGGGGTTTCTAGCTCAACGACGCGACGAATTAAGCCGAGATCCTGCGGGGTGACTTCCTGATGGACAAAAATTGTGGTGCGATAAGCTAACTGATCAAAAAATGCCGCGACCCCTTGCGGGTAACTCGAAGAGATCGCCGCTTCTTCTGCTTGTTTTTTAAACGAATTAGTCTCAATATCTGCCCGAAATAACGCTAAAAATTCCTGACGAGTTTCGTCGCCCAAAATCAGCGTGTCTCCAACGTAGGAATTGCCGCTGATCACCAATCCAGCAAACAATGGATCGGTTTCATCGGCTAAATCTGCTCCTAAAATCGTGGCAAAGGTGCGGCGCAATCGAAAATCTTCTAATACGACGATCGTGCCCTGGCTGACGGCTCCATCGGTGGCGATATCGAGGGCTTGCTGCAACCCGGTTAAGGTGCCTCGACGACGATACAATGCCGGGGTAGCCTCGATCAGACGGCGACGACGAGCCGATGAATAAGCCGGATCGAACGTGATGCCAATCCAGCTTCCTAACCACTCGATCGCGTCTTCAGGAGTGGTACGAGGATCGGTTAGAAGATGACTATTGGCAATGCGATCTTCGATCGGAGTCAGAATGCCTTCAAAATTTGCGAGAAAGCGCTCTAGAAAATCAGCCGGAGTCGCTGAGGTCACTTGATCGCGATCGCTGCCGAATACAGTTTCACGATAGAGTTCGGGTAAATATTGATTCACATAAGAAAATCGTGACCCATACACTCGCAGCGCTGCTAACTCTGGCGTTGTGCGTCCATCACCAATCATCCGCACTCGCACCCAGAGATAGCGTCCCTGCAAAGTTCTCACCCGGCGATCGTGACGCTGAATCAGCACAGTAAACAGCCCCGATCGATCTTTTTCGCGATCGACCAACAGCCCAGGATGAAATGGAATCTCAGACGGAGCCGATACCCAAACGCCACAAGGCTTGCCCGGATTTTGAACTACTCCAAACGAATGCTCAAACCAGTTGGGCGCATCGGGCAGAGTCGGCTGATCGGTGGCGGCTAAGTCAACATGAATCTCACCATTAGCAGGGATGACGGCTTCTAAATAAAGGCGATGCCACTCAGTTTGCAGATTGCCACTATCTAAAGCAGCGTGAGCGATCGCGGCTCCTTGACGGGCATAAGACGGCAGCGATAGGTGATAAAGCGGCGCACTCTCAGTCGCGGTGGGATAGTGAGGCGGCAAACTCACGCCATGTAAAAAAGGATTTCCAGTATGCTCATGCAAGGGGTAAAGGTCGCCCACAGGCTGCACCTGCGTCGCAATTTCGGCTTGCCCGATCGCCAGTTTGGGCACCGCATAGACGGGAGCTTCGGTTAGCAAATCGCTGACGAGAACGGCAATCCGATCAGCAGTCACCCAACTCAAACTAAAGGGATAGCGACATCCCATCAGATTGATCGGCGGAGTCCACTGTTTAGCTTGCAGGGCGCGGACTCTGGGCGTTCCATCGGTGAGCCAGGTGAGCAGTGTTAGAGAACTATTCGGACTAGTGGCGATCGCGACGAGTTTTTCATCGTCAGGCAATGGCGACGTTTGCCAAACCACAAGACGCGGCGGATTCGGATTCTCGTCACACGGGCGAAAAATATCTTCGGCATACTTTCCGGCTGGCTGTGTGGGGAAGGGAACGCCCAACACTTTGCCGAACTGACGATCGTCGCGATCGCAGACCCAAACGCCACCCGCCGGATCAGCCGCCAATCTCCACGCTTTAAAGCCATCGGTTTGCACGGCGATCGGCGACCAGCGATCGCGACGATCGACCAACACCACAGCACCCGAACTCAGCGCCACGTAAAGAATGCCGTCGTAACCCATCACCAGATCAGTCGGCGGATTACTCGCTTCGGGTGTGAAAATGGGCACCGATCGCGGTAAGGCACCTGTTGCTAAAATTTTGCCTGACGTTGGTTCCCAAAAGGCTCGTGTGCCATAACTGTCTAGCGTTTGCGGCACTTGCTCTAAGCGAGACAAAGCCGTTGACTCTAAGGTTGGATTGATCGGCGTTGACTGGCTCCACTGCGGCAACAGGCGCTCACTGGCGAGGCGCAAACGGTGGCACTGCTGATCATACTGAAGCTGTGGCGGATCGCCTAAAATTGTCCACTGTTCGGCATTTGCCAACATCCAAAACCGCAAGCCGTTTGCGTCCATTTAGCAGACCTCCGGGACGACAGGAACTGCGATTCCTAACTGATCGCTAAGCGGAATTGGGGTGAGCGTTTCGGGTGCGTCTTCGTCAGCGACCACGACGATCGCCAACAGTTCGGGCAGTTGCCAAGCGGCGAGGCTGACCTCAAACACCGATTGCCAGCGAGCCGGAGCGCCAATTTGCTGAAATAGCCGAATGTTCAGCACTGCCAACACACCGGGCACTCTGGCAACCACCACGTCTAATTCTCTCGCCTTAACGGTTCTGCCCAAGCCCCAGCCTTTTTCATCGATTCCACCAGGGGCGATCGAAAACAGAAATCGTTGCAAGGTTTTTCGTACCGCTAGCAAAACGCTATCTTGCCCAAACCCATTTTGAATCTGAACACCAACGCTCACGCCAACGGGAATATATTCACAGCCGATCACATAAAGTTCTGTCGCTAAAGGACGACGAGAATCTAAATAAGCTTGCACTGACTCTAATAAAGGACGATCCACACGAGGATTCGGTAGCTCTAATGAATCTTGAGACGGCAAAACCATCACTGAAATCACACCCGGAATATCAAATCGACGCTGCTGAGGTTTAAATTTTGGCAACACTTCGACTCGACCCAGCCGCACCCCCGGAGTCTCTGCCGCTAGTCGCTGATAATCATCGGCGGTGACCGCTCGATCGCGGTGTCGAAACAGTCCCGGAATCCGAGTTTCTGCCTCGGCTAATGTTTCGCTCTCAACGCCACCTACCATCGGCAACGGTTGCTGAACTTTGAGCTTGGTGACGGGATTGCCCCGCAGATCTTTCGCTGTGATGCCGTTGAGCGAATTGGCTGGCAAATTTCCGGCGATGCCTCCGCCCGATCGCATTAAAGCAACTCGAATGCGTCGTCCGGCTTCTGGAATCTGTCCTTGAATGCCATTGCCTAATCGAATTGTTCCCGCTTCGCTATCCAACCGATAGACGCTGGCGTTTTGTCCGGCGAGTGCCAGATCGTCGATCTGCTGCCAAAGCTGATAGCCGCGTCCCGCTTCTTCGATTTGAATTTGCAGCGTTTCTGGCTCGATCGATTGCCCCGGTAGCTGAAATTCTTGGTCAGCGCTGCCGTCACTTTCGCCGACGACTCGACCTGTGAGGGTTTGCCGCTGGTCAATCTCCACCGCGTTGATGCCAATCCAGCTTAGGGACAGCGTTTGCAGATCGCGACGACTCGGACGCAGCCGCAGCCACGTCACCAATCGCGCCGCCACTTCGGGCGCATCAATGCGAGGCGGACGATCGCCCGTTCCAGCATTGATGCGAGTGCGAACATCGTTGGTCGGTGCGCTGACGTAGTTGGGTGACGGCATTGCCAATCTGACTACGCCGCGACGAGTCAGCCCCGCTGTTGAATCGGCAATCACATTCAGGCTCAAATATTGCGGCACGTCTGCGATTTCTTGCCCGGTGCTAATCTCCCAAACGTGCGGAATGCGGGCACGGGTGCCAATATCTTCAAACAAATCGGGGATCGCGATCGCGGGCATCACCCCCACATTCAGCAAAGGTTGCCCCCCGACTGAACTGCTGCCTAACGCTTGTTTTGCAGGTTCCACAAATTTTGGTTCAGCCGCGAGAATGGCAATCCAAAGACACTGATCGATGGTTTGTTTAATCAGATCAAAGCCTTGAGGTTCGGGCTGGGCGGCGGCAAAAATTGGCGTGGTGACATAGGGAATCGCAGGATTTTGAAGTTGATAGACCTGCTGAAGTCCTTGAACAATGTTGGCAAGTTTTGCGGCTTCTGCGACAGCTAACGGACGTTTGTAATAAATTTCAGCCGTCACCGGAAACACCGTCATTTCAGCACGAGTTTCAAAATTAACGGTTCCTTTAATCGTTGCTAGCGGTTGCAGCGTCAGGGCTTGGGTCGCTTGTGGATCATCGATCGCAATCGTCACCAGTCCTTGAGCAGGCAACGCTGGACGCATTTGCACACCCAGCAATCGCAAAAAGGCTAATCGCTGTCGTTCAGGAATCAAGTTGGCGCGATAAAGCAGCGTATCGGTGAGCCACGCAAACAATTCGACGATCGTCCGCCCCGGATCGCCGACCCGAACGTGTGTCCATTCTGGCGTGTGGGCAGGAATGCGCGATAGGGCTTCGGCGACTAAATCATCAAAGCTGCGATCGTCTAAATTTGGAGGGCGAATCGGCATATTAAACCTCCAGTTGCATGGTTAAACCGAGATGTTGCGCCAAGCCAGTGCGTCGCAGACGATACCAGACTTCGACGCGCAAATGAGTCGGTTGATCGGGCACCGTTTCGACCTCGACGCGATCAATTAAAAGGCGTGGCTCCCAGCGGGTCAGAGCATCGCTGATGCGATCGTGCAGGCGGCGACGGGTCACCAGCGTGTTGGATTCTTGCAAAAAGGTTTGCAGTCCTGCCCCAAAATCGGGGTGCATAAGCTGCTCGCCGGGTCGAGTTTGCAAAATCACCTGAATCGATTGCCGAACGCTGGCTTCGAGACTAGGGTAATTGATCTGCCCGTTGGCATCGGGGGCAGCGAGAAGGGGGAATCCGATCGGGGGCGGGTTAGGAGGCATGAGGGCACATTAGATTGAGATTTTTGGTCGCGATCGATGAATAGAAGAACATTTAAGACTTAATCTCTACAACACTACTTCGGCTTGGGAAAAAGCTTTTTAGGAACGGGAATACAAATCTTTACGATCAACAGCCACCAAAATACAATATTGAACAGTTGCAGAAAGATATTCAGCACTAGATAAGCACAAAGCGTAATGATCGGGATATTAAAGGAACAAATCCAAGCAATTCCACTATCATCACCATCTTTAACATCACCCGATAAAACTGATTTCGCCTCTTTGTTGTTTTTAAGAAAGTTAAATAACTTGGGCGGAACCGAAAACGCAACGCTAGGTTTAAGACTTGCCAACGTTTTTGGATTGAGAATATCAGGCAACACCACTTTCACCGGAGGCTGACTGCTAGATTCATACCAGGGCGCGATCGTAAACGCATCGCTATAGTCACTCCACAACGGAGGATGAACACAGCCATCCATAGATTTGAGCCGCACAAATGCCCGAACTTGATATTGCCGCTCTAACGCTTCAAACCGACTTTCACCCGCCGTTAGTGCCGATAAATGGCTCATCAACGCTGCCCGCGATAACTCTAAAATATTGCGGTCTTGTGTATCGTTAAAATTCGCCCAGCTTTGAGGCAGCGTCACCTGCAATCCGGCTTCTCGATCGATTAAAATCCGACTCGCTAGCGCTAAAAAATCTCCCAACGGTTGAGCATCTTGAGTGTCAGGAGCCACGATCGCTTGATTTAATTCTTGCAACAGTGCCACACTCGCGAGATCAGATTCAAACAGCCGAAACTGAAACCTTAACTGTTGCAGCGTCGCTAAAAAGTCGCGCAAGCTCCGATCATCTGCTTGATCAGCCGTTAACACTCTGCCCGCTCTGGGTTCTCGACGATCGCCCCCCGATCGCAAATAATAAGGCAGCATCTCTAGAATGGCGGTGTTTAACTGATTCAACGTCTCATCATCGTCCGCCGTTAGCGTCACCGGAGGCACTTCGCTAAACTCTGAGCTAGTCACCGGAATCACGCCATATAAAATCGTGCGTCCCACTGCCTGACAGACATCGGGCGGAGCTACATAGAGCGGCGCAACACTTTCAGAGAGTGGGGCGTGAGGAGCCAGTAAGAGATCGAGTTCTGGCAGTCCTGATCCGATCGGAGGGCGGCGATCGGGGTCAGGGTCAAGCTTTTCAGCAGCATCGGTGTCAAAGGGAATCCAGCCGCGCACTGAATGCCCCTGTTTTCGCCAGCCTTCGTGTTTGCCATTGGCTGCAACTCGACGCACGACTAACCCAGCACTGGCGATTTGGCGAGGATCGAGACGCGGCTGCAAATAAGGCTGATTAAACGGATCGCAAGCAATTTCTAAAATCACTAGATAGAATGTGCGATGAACAGGCTGTAGAAACGTTAAATTATCGCTAGTCTGATTAGAATTAATCACACCCGTTAATGCCTGAATTCCCTTTCCGCTCCTCAATTCATCTAAAACAGAGCCGATAAAATCTTGCTCAGTTCGTTTGAGAATCGTAGGTCGCAGATCATAAAATTTGGGTAAGTTGGGTTGGTCGGCAACCTGACTTACGCCTACCGCTTGCAGAATCACAGCATGGTCTACCATATGTTTCCGGCTCCCGGTGTGTAAGTGGTCGAAACCACAGTGGTTGCAATCAAGGTGTCACATTTGACAACACCCGAAAAATTTGAAATCGCGGCGTTTACCGTGACTTGTCCTGCCGTAACTTCGACCTGACTAGCGCTGACATTCACCCGTCCGGCACTCTGCACTGTGACTCCAGTCGTGTCTACTGTAATCGTGGTGCCTGCGGCTTCAAACTCGATTTTTCCTCCGGCGGTTTGCGTCAGAGTGCCACTGACCCCGCCCGGAGTCGTGAGCGAGATGGTGGCATTGCCGGGGTGTTCTTCTACGATCGCAATTCGCGTTTGGGCTTTTCCGACCAGAGTCCAGCGATCGACTGTCTCGCCACTGCCGCCGAGCGTTTCGGGTGCTGGTGCATTGCCATTCCACAGCGACCCGATCACCATTGGCAGCCGAGAATCGCCATTCACAAAGGTAATCAGCACTTCATCGCCCACATCGGGCAGCAAAAACGCTCCGTAGCTAGAACCCGCAACGGGCACCGCAACTCTCGCCCAAATTGGCGCATCATGTTGGTTCCCATCGAAATTAAACAGCCGCACCTGCACCCTAGAGAGGTTTTCAGGATCTTTGACCGATACTACTTCTCCTAAATAGCTGCCGTGCAGTGCTGTCGTCGGATGCTCAAAGATCGGCTGCATCAGTTTCCTCCCCAAAATGCACATTCGGCTTCAAAGTCAGTGATATAGCCGCCGCCCGCCCCCAAGCTAAAGCGATGACAGGCACGAGTCACGGTGTAGGTGTTGCTGAAGCGATCGCCCAATCCTTTCAGCGTCAAATGAGTGCCCACTCGCAGCGCCGGATTGCCGTCGGCAGTGCCTTCGACACAGACAAACTGCCGTGCTCGATCGTCAAAGGCAGCATCGGCAACAGCTTGCGCCTCGGCATCGGTAGTGACTGCCAAATGAGACAAATGATGGGAACGATCGCCCAGTGTTTTCTGCAAAATTTGCGAACCAGGGGTGCCACTGCCCGATCGCGGATGTGCACCTCGACTGCTAGCGCTAACTCGCTGCCCCTGCGCCGAATCCCAACCGCTAACGGTGACTTCGGTGACTTGATGCGCGAGATCAGCTAAGACTTTTGCTCGTCGTAATTGACTATTCAACGCCAGTTCTAAAGTGCCGCGCCGCACGTCAGCGTTTGGTGAAACGTGTAGCTCTTTGCCAACCACTTGCAGATCGCCATCATAGCGATCGAGCATTCGCCGCAAAAAGGCTAAATCACTTTCGTTGAGTTGCACTTGAGTCCCGATCGGTTGTGTCATCTCAGTAATCACAGGAGTAAGGCTGAGTTGACTGGCAAGCTGTTGGGCTAAATCAGCGATCGAGACATTAGTGTGAACTTTGCTCTGTCGCGCCATCCGTGCCCGTTGAAAGACATCTTCAGCCAGGATAGTAATATCGGGCGACCCACTTTCTGGAAAGTCTATCTCTAACCCAGTAATTGCGCCCTGAAAGATTTCTTGTGGAGCCGTTGCGTCACCCGCATATAGCGCGATCGTGGCTCCGAGCTTCAGGATTTGGTTGTCTTCAAATGCCAAATCTGCTCCGCCATTAGGATCGCTGACCACGTTACTGAGTCGTAGTTCTAGGGCTGACATACCGCCATCTTGCTCGATCATTTCCATCGCCAAAATCGATTCGCTCACTTTGGGATATTCTTGAGCATTAATCCGCACGGTGGGCTGGGCGCTATAAACGGCAAGGGGGCTGAGTCGGGTTTCGGGCATGGCTAAAAAAGAGGGCAAAATGTCTAGAGAAGGCTTTGCTAAATTGAAGAATGAATTGTTTGTCAAGGCTGTGAATCCTCTCGCCCCCTAAATCCCCCATTCTGGGGGACTTTGACCCCAGACATTCAGTTTCAAAGTCCCCCAATTTTGGGAGATTTAGGGGGCAGAAGCCGCTCACACCGAGGCGAAAGGACTTGTTTGTGTATCCACCGTAGCCCAGGATTGGGGGGCTAGGGGCGACTCATAACTAATCGGCTTTTAATCTCGCAAGGCGTTTTTCTAAATGCCTTAATGTCGGTTGCAATCCCCGATCGCTAGGCGCAACCAGCGGCAGATTCTCCGAATCGTCTTGAGAAGACAAAGGCTCTGGGGGAACGACTTCGCCAATCACTTGATCAAAGACAACGGGCATAATTAATCCTCCTCAAACTGAATTTTGGATCGCGATCGCACATTGGCACTTAAACTGGCAGATCCTTCAATTTCTGCCTGTCCACCGACTTGAAAACTGGCATTGCGGCTGGTGGCAAACCCCACAGATTCACGCGGCTGAATGAATCGATTGGTATCAATTTGAACAACGGGACGCAGATTGCTAGAGACACGCAATCCCGCAAAGGCTCCTTCACTAGCCGCAATGCCTGCGGAAGCACTACCGCCAATGCTGATTCCGGCTCCTCCACTAATTCCAATGCCGCCGCCAATTCCAATACCACCACCAATTCCAATGCCTCCACCAATCCCAACTCCGCCTGTCGCAAACGCGATCGGAGGACTCAGCTTAATCGAAGCATCTAGAGTAAATGCCCCGCTCGAAAACCGCAGGCTGTCTTGATCATTAGCCGCCGCGATCGCTCGTCCTGCATCGGGTGCGCCTCCTAACGAAGCTACTGCGCTGGCGCTGATTCCTGCCCCGCCCGACACCTGCACCGATGAATCACGCGGCGGCTCTGGGCTAGACTCAAACACTTCTTCTTGGCGTGACATCGTTAGGCTAATACTCGCCCGCAGCGGTACGCCATCTGGTGAAAAGAAATCGATCGTTTCTCGATAAGATTGAATTAATCCTTGAAACTTAAACGTGCCCCACTCAAATAATACGATCGTCGGAATTTTTTGATCGCCGGATTCTTTTCCTGGCTCCATAAATCGAGCGATTTTTTGGGTTTCTAACCGCACATCGCTGCCTTTATGAGTCGTATCGAAGATTAAATCCATTGCCAGCGTTGCCGCCGTTTTTGAAATGTATTGTTTTTTGTCTTCTCCTTTGCCTTTGTCTTCTAAAGTGTTGCTAATCGAGATCTGTAGCGAAACTGGATTAAAATGCACCGCGATCGGCGTTTTATTTCCCGTTTGCGGTGTGAAGGTAGCGCGAGTCACTTGTTCACTCATAGCGTTCCTTCTCCTTTAACTAGGCTTAACCCTTCGTGTACAAAATGCAGTTCTTCAATACCGATCTCGGTGCCTTTGGCATTCAAGTCGGCGGCTTTAAACTTGACGGGCATCGCCTTTTCTAGTCTCCATGCCAGAACGCCCGCGCCGCTGGTATCAAACATGGTGATAGTGGCAGTGCGCCGATGGGCGTAGGCTCCCTGAGTGACCAGGGTAAACCAGTTCCACAAGTCGCGATCGCGAGTCATGCCGCGCTTCAAAATCACGGTCGCAAACGTCACCTGTCCGCTGCGCTGCGCGGCTCCATAATTGCGCCCGCCTTCTTTGATCACTTTTGGTTCCATCGTGGCTTCTAGTCCCGTGCATTCTGAAAACGCCGCACTCATTTGCACCGGAGCCGTCTCTCCACTGTTGGGCAACGGGTCTTTTTGAAACGTGACCTGAAAGCGAAAAACCTGCAAGGGATAGGACGTTGAATTGCTCATGCTGCCTCCTTTAGCGGCATCAGCGAAACTTGTCCGCCTGTGTTGAGAGCGAGCACGATCGTGATTTGGTCAATGGGTGCGGCGGCAACAAATTCAATGTGAGCAATAACGCGACCTTGATCGATATCTTGCTGAGTCATCGTGTCGCGATCGCAGCGCACTGCAAACGCCGTTGCTCCCGCATCCTGCAACGCCCCTGCTTGTAGTAAGCCGCTCATCAGAGTGGTGAGGCTATCTCGCAAGCGCATCCACAGTTTCTCGCCTGACGCTTCAAACACGACCTCTTCGCCTAATCGTCTTGCCGCTCGCACGATCGCTGCCACAAGCCGATTGACGCTGGCAGGGCGATAACTCTCATCCAAACTAGTTGTGACATCTGAGAGCAAACGCAGTCCGCTCGGAGTGGTTCCTAAAACAGAAATACGCTGAGGCAGGGTGTGTTGCGTTAACCGAGTTGAACTGTCGGGCTGAGAATGCTGGAGGCGATCGCGGGTGAGAATCGGATAAACCTGCTGCACATCGGCAAGATGCGAATTTGCTGCACTGCGAAAACTGCCGCGAGTCAGCGCATTTCGAGCTAACACGCCTGCTAATACTGCATCGGGGCTTTCTAGTTGCTCTGGTAGATTTGCCGATCCGGGCGTTTGCACCCACGGATAAGCAAGCTGAACAAACGCACTCGCCAACCCTTGATTGTGAACCGCGATCGCGAGTGGAGGCACAAATCCCGGTCTTGGTTGCGTGAAGAATGTCAGCAGATCCCGATCGACCTCTGGCAAAGGCACCGAGGCAATTAACTGCACTTCTCGCTGTTGACGAATCAGCAAATCTGCTACGAGTTGCAGAGCCGTTGTCCAGGCAGCATAGCCGTCCACATTACACCGGGGAGCTTGAAACAATCGGGACGCTCGATCGGCGATTTGAGGCACTGGCTCTGAACATTCGACAAACTGTTCTAATGGAGGTGGGGGAAGATCAGGCGGATCGAGGCGCTGACGATCCACTGCCACTGCATCCGCCAAATCGGGCAAACACAAATAAGACACATCGGGTAAGCCAAACAAATGTCCGACTCCGTGCCAACTTGCCCGATCGACCGCAGAACCCTCAAATCCAGCCGGATAGCCGGGAATGAGCTTTTCAATTTGCGCCAGTCGCTCTGCTTGTGGGGCAGTCAGTCGCCAGGGATCGCCAACTCGA
>JAYVFW010000489.1:0-2966 GCA_043772715.1 Phormidesmis sp.
GTTTGATCGCCAAAGGTCAGTTAGATCTGCTCGCGCCAGACCTGCTGCTCGCGGTGGCTCGACACACCAAAAATTCGGTTGCCAGCTTGATCAACCCCAGCCTCGATGAGAACAATCAGGGGGGTGGAGTCGATCGGGTACAGGTAAATGTCCTACGCCGCCTCGAAATTCAGCGCAGGCTCAAAGCCAAAGGGATGAATGTCGAGAACTTAGAGAAGTCAGTCGGCGAAGCGAACATGGATCACCTCTATCGCGGTCGGTTTAACGCCATCGGAGAGAAAAACGGTGATAAACGCCAAGAAATGCAAAATGCGGCGGCTACCGCTCTCAACAGCAACGGCAAGTCGGGACCGGAGGCTTTGGTAGAACTGATGGCCTCTCTATCCCAGCAGACACTGCTGGTCAAGCATCAGGAACAATTGAGCAAACAACAGCGCCGCTTTTTTGGTGCTTCCAAACGCCGCGACCAGTTCGCCCTGCTCGAAACGGAAGCGGCTACCCAGCGCAAACTGAACCTAGAGGAGGCTGAGCGCAGATCTCGGGCGGGGCAGCGTCGCTACGACAATATGATGATCTTGGCGATCGCCCAAGACCCGGACAAGTTTGCCGAGATGGCTAACTACGGTAAGCCTCGGATGAACTCTCTCCGGGGGGGTAATGATACCTCCTCAGACCCAGAAGTCGATAAAATGATTGGCGATTACAACCTGCAAAGTATTTTTCAGCAGATCGCGCGTGGCAACAAGGGAGTCGCAGCCGATAGCAATGCAGCGGGAATAGAGAAAACGGCATTTGAGAACCTGGCGATAAAGCTTGCGAACGACAGCGATTTCAATAACGATCGGATGCTGACTAACTTGAATGATGCGGGGCTAATGAGTAAGCTTGGCATCGACACTGAAACGTTCAAAAACATCGCAGATTTCGATCTTAAGGGGATGTTCACTCCCGCAGAACTCGAGCAGTTCGATAAGATCTTGCTTGAGATGAAAGCTAATAATAATAAAAAGCGCAGCAAGGGGCTAGGCGGAGAGATCGGAACCGCTAACAAGTCTCGCAGGTCGGCTGCCAGACTGGAGAGCCTGTTACTACAGCTAGCACCAACGGCAACGGTTAAAATCAGTGATGCCGATCCCAAAAATGTGCGGACGAATAAGATTAACGAATTACTGGAAAACGCGGGGATTAAAGCTCGCAACCAAGCGGAGGATGGCAATGCATCGGAAGATCCGGCGATTGCCAGACTTGCAGATAATTTCTATGGCAAGATCATTAAAGGCGCAAAGATGCCTGTGGATGGGGTAATCGAGAACGTCAAGTCCGCGCGGCAAAAGATCGAAGCTGGACTCGGTCGCGAAGATTTGCTCGTACCGGAAGTAACCCAACTGATGGAAGATCTGAAAAGCGTCGAGTCCGAACTGGCTCTGGCAGTAGAGAATAAAACTAGCCCCGTAGCAGCTTTGACCAAGCTGATCGGTTTTCAAGCTAAGATCGCAGCCGCTCCCGAAGGCTCGGCACTAGCGGAAATCGGTCGCCTCGGACCCACGCCGAACATGGCTCCACTCAGCAAGGATAGTCTGTTTGAAGGGCAGAATCTTCCCAGTGTGCTATCGCCCGAAATTTTTGGCAGCGTCCTACCGGGAACTAATGCTGAAGCAAAAATGATGAGCGGGCTAGATAAAGAAGGCGCCAAACTCACCGATTCAAGTGAGTATCAGATGGCGAATTTGGCGGCACAGCTCGAACAGATGACGGGCAGCTATCAAGTTCACAGCAAGAAATTAATGGCTCTGCGCCAAAAGTTTATCGGTGGCAGCAATGATTTTTCCGAACAGCTCGCCGATCGTGCCAACCGAGATCTATTGCAGGCAACCGAACAGGGACAGGCGACGCTCAAAGCGATCGAAACCTTGTACGGTCATGCCTCGATCGCGAGCAATAACATTAACTTGAGTGGGATCGGGCTGGCTACTCAGTTAAAGACAAATACTGCGGAAAATCTGGGTGTCACGCTCAAGCAGCTAAAGTTACTCCAAGATTTTGCCAATCCCGATCGATCGAGTCGGACGACGCTCGATCCAAGCATTCTCAATGCCCAGCTTAAACTTGGCGCGGGTGAAATGCTGTCCAAGTCGCAGTTGAGTACGCTCAAATCTACGACCAACGAAGGGAACGCGGATGCAGCTTTCTATGCGAAGCCGCCCACTCAAGCCGATGGCAGTGTGGATGACTTGGCTCCGCTGCGAGATCTAAGTCCCGCTCAAAAAATCAAAGCCGATTTGGCGAGCAAGGGTATCAATGAAACTCTCTCGAACGGATTCGATTTTGACATGCAGGACAATCGTGCTCTGGTCGAAATCGTCGAACGCAATGGTATTGCCTCGGCTACTAGCTTGGGCGAAGCTCTAGCAGCAGAATATTCGACTCTCTATGCCTATGCCAGCAAAGAAACCAATACGATTGATTTTAGTCCCGTCAAGGGGATGATGGACGACTTGGGCAAACAGAACATCATGGAAAAAGTCAGCCAAACGGCTGGGCTGAGTGATGGCATTGCCGTTGGCACTAAAGCCCTGATCGATATCATCGAAGGTCGTCGTAAGGTGATGGAGAAATTTAACGATAGCGAGAAGATTTTCCTGAATGCCTTTATGACCGAGACGGGGTTGTCGCAGAAGCAATTGTTCGATTTAGAGTCGGCTATTCCTAAAACGGCTTTTGGTAAAATCTTGGCGATCGCCCCGCAAATCGGCGGATTTGTGGCTAAACGCTATCAAAAGATCCAAGTCCAAAAAGACAATTCACTTCGGAAGTTTCTGAAGCGGTCGAATCTCGATTACGAGCAGTTGACGCTGTTTCTCAAGCAGGAAGGATTTAATGCGCTGCAAATTCAGGAGATCTATCAAGGTCATGGCAAAGCCCGTAAGACCCACTCGCGGACTCGAAATAAGGCTCAAGCCGATCTG
>JAYVFW010000490.1:0-2959 GCA_043772715.1 Phormidesmis sp.
ACGACTTTTTCTCGAAAGCTAGTGGGATACGCCTGCATTTCTTCTATTGACACGGACTACTTACTGTACTACATATAATTGAAAACCGCTGTAAGTGCCCCTACTCCCACTCGGCGGATTCTTTAGCTTCTGACTGCACGATCGCGGCTCTCAAAGTTTGCCAGTCTACGCGATCGCTCAACTCATCTTGCACCAGTTCGCCGTGATGCAAATGTAGGACGCGATCGCTAAATGATTGCGCGAGTTCTAATTGATGATTTGCCATCAAAATCGTGATTCCCGACAGCTCTTTTAGAGTGTTGAGAACGTGATCACTCCGACCTAAATCTAAGGCTGATGTGGGTTCGTCTAAGAGCAGAACTTTGGGCTGAATGACCAGGGCACGGGCGATCGCCACGAGTTGCCGTTGCCCGACTGATAATTGGAGTTCGTTACGATCGAGCCAGTCGCCCGGAAGATGTAGCCGATCAACCCACTCGCTAATTTGCTGCTCGGCTGTTTTAATCTGAATCCCTCTCAGCTTGAGGGGATAAAGCAGCGCTTCTCGCACCGTCATTCCCAACAGTTTTGATTCTTGCTGCACCAAGGTGATTTGCTGGCGCAATTGCAGCACCGGAATTTGCCGAAAGTCTTGCCCTTCTAGATAGAGCGCTCCTTGAATCGGTTCATTTAATCGATTCAGCAATCGCAGTAGCGTCGTTTTGCCCGACCCGGATGCGCCGACGATCGCAATCCGATCACCCCGAAACACGTCAAACGAGAGATCTCGCAGCAAATAGTGCGCTGCACTCGCCCGCTGTCCCGGCTTTTTGCTAGAAGCAACCCCTCTAGAGGCAAAACTGACTTGTGCTAATCGAATTTGAGGCGGTTTTGATGGATTCAAGCCAGTATTCCTGCTGTGCAAATCGGCAACATTCGCCGTGAAAGTCTATGCACCAGCTTACTTTGCCGCGTCAAACTTTGCAGCCCAAACTGCCCGATCGCCCCAAAAAAAGCCCTTGGAGAAAGCTGAATGCCCCCATCCAACGCTCTCCAAGGAGCCTGTGCTCTATTCGTTTCTCACGATACAAGCAAGAAGCCTGTCAAGCCTCCTCCAGTCGGGTATATTCCATCTCCTCCGATCGAGTGAGTTTAGGATTGGGCAACTTTGTGGTCAGTGCCTAAAAGCTCGGCGATCGCTTGATGCTCGGCAGGCATCTGAGTCGGAAGCTCTTGACGGGTGTCTGTGATCAGCCAATCGAGTGAGGCGGCCTGCACGTCGATCGTTGCGCCTGTCTTATCAACGCAATATCGACCAAACACGAGCTTGTCTACCAGTCGCACCCCTGGGCCCAAGCGAGAATATTCAAAAATCACGCTGTTATCAACGGTTGCGCCACTGCACACCCAGCAGTTTTGACCAATCATCGCCGGACCGACAATTTTTGCCCCATCTTCAATGCAGGTCATGCTGCCAATATAAACCGGACCCTGGATATCGACTTTATCCCAATTGACGCAGACGTTTAGCCCGGTATAAATGCCAGGAGCCACCTCTTTGCCAGGAATTGCTACGTTTTTGACTTCGCCACTCAAGACACTGCGAATTGCGTGCCAATAGTCAGGCACCTTGCCGATATCGACCCACTCAAAGTCCATCGGTAAGCCGTAGAAGGGGGCATTCATCTCTACCAGCTTGGGGAAAAGCTCACTCCCGATGTCATATTCTTGCCCAGAGGGGATGTAGTCAAGAATTTCGGGTTCAAAAATATAAATTCCGGTGTTGATCGTGGTGCTTAAGGCTTCCTCAACCGCAGGCTTTTCCTGAAACGCTTTGATTTTGCCTTCTTCGTCAGTGACCACAACGCCGTAGCTAGACACCTCATCGCGAGGAACTGTTTTCATGATCACGGTGGCGATCGAGCCTTTTTCTCGGTGCCACTTAACGGCAGCGCTCAAGTCTAGGTCAATTAGGGCATCGCCACAAAGCACCACAAACGTATCGTCAAAAAACGGGGAAAAATCTTGAATTTTTTTCATGCCCCCCGCCGAACCAACCGCCGAACCAACTAACTCACCGTCCACGATCTTGCCTTCAAAGGAGTAGCCAATCTGCACTCCAAACCGTTGCCCATCTCGAAAATAGCTCTCAATTTCATAGGCCAGGTGACTCACATTGACCATGATTTCGTCAAAGCCGTGCTGCCTAAGCAGCTCTAGCAGAAACTCCATCACGGGCTTTTGCAGAATGGGAATCATGGGCTTGGGAATCGTATATGTAATCGGACGAATCCGTGTTCCCTTCCCGGCTGCCAGAATCATGGCTTTCATAGATTGTTCTCTCTACCCTACACCGATATATTGCAGACGTTTGACCCTCGGTCTGGAGAAATTCCAGGATGCGATGGTTGATTAATCTTAGGTGACTCAAGGTTCCAACAAAAGACAAGCGTTGCTAGACCTTGACCTTTAGTGACTATAACGGTTCTAAGTGAGAAGTGTCACACTCAAAAGGTTTAGGGCTGCTAAACATGAACTGGAGAAGAATTTTTATCTGAGAAATCTAAAATGTCCAGGGTTGGGTTAAGGATCGTGAATTAAATAACCTGTAAAAGTCTTCTGATCTGGCATCGCCGAGACTTTTGCCCCCTAAATCCCCCATTCTGGCAGGGTGGTTTCATTGTCATCAGAGGAATCTCGAAAGGCTGATTATTTGGTTTCCATTGGAGCAAGGTTGCGACAAGAGCGAACGAGTTTTCAGTGCTTTTGAATTTTCTTCTCGGACAATGAAACCACCCTGCTAAATCCCCCATTCTGGGGGACTTTGAAACGCGAGTCTTGGCTCAAAGTCCCCCACGAGTGGGGGATTTAGGGGGCAAAAGCCGACTGAAACGCAGCGACAAAGACGGGTGTCTACACCGTAGCTCTTGAGGGAGAGGGCGAGAAGTTGCACCTTAATAAATCCACGTTCCTAAGTGAT
>JAYVFW010000491.1:0-8432 GCA_043772715.1 Phormidesmis sp.
CGTCACAGCCGAGGTCGTTGAAGAAAAACCTGCCGAAGAAAAGCGCCGCCCCCGCAACAACAGCCGCTCTGAGAAAGGTTTTGAAGCCGAAGCTCCAGCCGAAGTAGACGCCGAGATCTACAGTATCGCCCTCGAAGATCTCGAAGTGGACGAGTTTGAATATCAAGATCGCCCCGACGTATTGCCCCACGGTTTCTTCATCGAAGGACAGAGATTGACCGACATTCGGATGCTGGGCTACAACGGTGAAACCGATTTGCGAATCGCTTCGCTCTACAACGGCAACCGGATCGACATTAAGAACGTCCTGGTACAGTCGCTACCGTTGATTGTCGATACGATCGGTGGTATGACGCTGCAAGAAATCGCCAAGGCATCCAGCATTAGCGTCGCGCAACTGATCGAGCAAATGCCGTTGGCAGACGCAATCGCCCTGCTCGTGAGCGGTCGGGTCGAGAATGTCGGCTATGACATCGCAATCGTAGACAAGTGCGATAACTGTAGAACTTTAAATAAGGATGAGCCAGCCAAAGGTCGTCCCTACCACGACATCGGCTCACTCAAAATGGGCTTTATCAAGAATCTCGAAGGTCGTCTAGCCGTTCGCGTCGACCTCGAAGGTGGATTTGAAATGATGGGCAAAACCTATCACAGCATTTTAATGCGACCAATGCGGGTGTATGAGATCACTGGTATGGGTAAGATGGAGCGCGGCAAGATGGATTGGGCGATCGCCCAAGCTTCGATTTTTAACATCGTCGGCTGTAAAGAAACCCGCAACGTGCGCGGCAAAGTATTCAGCGATGCGATGTACGAATCGATGACTGGCGAGCTGGGACTCAAAGACCGCAACAAAATTCTCAAGGCTTCCGAAGAGTTACAAAAACTCTCTCCGAATATGTCGCTCTCCAATGACTGCGGTAACTGTGGCAATATCTGGGATTCCAGCTTGAACTGGGCGGCGCTGCGGAACTGGCTATATGATTCTGCCGACTAATTAGCTCGGTCGATCTTAACAAGCGGACAGTGATGTCCGCTTTTTGTCAAGCTACAAAAACCCACTTTGGAGTGAAAGTCGATGGAAAATGTCGAGATTGCGCGGATTTGCCATCAGGCGAATAAAGCTTATTGTGAGTCGCTTGGAGATCGATCTCAGGTGGACTGGGAATACGCCCCAGAGTGGCAGCGAACTAGTGCGATGACTGGAGTGCTGTTTCGAGCCATAAACCCCCATGTCGGCGGCTATGCGAGCTGCCACGACAACTGGAAAAAAGACAAGCTTGAAGCGGGATGGGTCTACGGGGCGACGAAGGATGTCGCGCTCAAGACGCACCCGTGCATTGTCGACTGGAACGAACTGCCGAAGGAGCAGCAATTTAAAGATAGATTGTTCTGCGCGATCGTCGATGCTTTGTACGACAAGGAAGTAGACTTGCCAACCAGCTAAAATCCAAATGTTTAAAATCGGCGACAAAGTAGAATACACGGGTTCAGACTATCAGACGCAAAGGCAGTATGCCGGAACACTAGAAGTTTGGGAGATCGCCAAAAATAGATTCGATGGCTATGCTTGCCTCCTCCCCGGCAGGCAAAGAGTCACGAGCTGGATCGAAGCCACGGATCTCAAGCTGGTTGAAAAAGCAAAAATCAAGTAACTTATGCAGCTAAAACTCATCCCTCTAGCCCTCACGCTCTGGCTAGCCCTTTCAAGCACCGCCCTAGCCGACTGGGATCCCGCCTTCGACCCCAACAGGCACGTCTATATCGATCCAGCCCTCCAACAGCACCCAGCCGCACCGATCGGCTTCGAGCAGCAACTGACCAGAGAGTTGGTTGGTTATAAGGGCACTAATTATTACGTCGTCGCGATTCAATCGAATCAGAAACCCAAGGGCAGTATCGGTGTCGCCAAAGCCGACGACATTATCAAGGCTTGGGCGGGACTCAAAAACTTCCCCGTAGATGACTATGCCCTAGTCGTCTGGGCACGAAGACAATCAGATCCGAGCAAAGGCGGCTTTGGCAAGAGTGTCAGTGCCAACTTGCCTTGGGCGAAAGCTTTGGACATTAAATCAGTCTTTAAGCCGTTCATGCCTCAGAATCCGCGCGGGGCGATCTTGGCGATCGTCGGGGAAGTCGATAGTTCGATTAAATCGCAGGTGGTAGCACTGGCGTTTGCCAAGATCGCTGCCTTGGGGTTATTCCTGTGGGTGCTGGGTTTCTTTGTCAGGGCTTCTGGACTTGGAATGGCGATCGACAACTGGCGGACTCGCAAAGATAGAGCCACCGAACGACTATTGAAGCTCAAGTTAGCCGCTACTTCCGTTAGCAAGCGATTGCTCGAAATCGATTCGGCGGGAATCTTGCCCTTTTACACCAAGATCTATCCCGACAACCTCGAATTGAAATCTGCCAACAAGAATCATCTCGACTTGGCGGCGATGTGCGTGAAACTAAATACGATCGTCACGCGGGCAGGATCTTTGCTCGCTAAAGATGCCTATCAAGAAGTGCTGAATTTATTTAGCACTTCTCACCAGATCGATTCCCTGGGCGATGGAAATGATTATTGCTACAAATTCGCTAACTGTGAACGACTATTAATCTCGATCGAGGTGCGAATCGGCATCCTTAAAAAGCAAATAATGGCGATCGAAGCAGCTAAAGGCAATGTCCAGGCACCACCAAAACCGAAACCAGCCCCCGCGCGTCCGTCCGCTCCCAGTCCTGGCAAGCCTCCCACCCGTTCGACTCCGGCGCGAACTCAGGCTGTCAGCATCGATAACCGATCTAGCAATTATGCCTCGATCGATAACAGCTCGAATAACTCCTCTAGTTTTAGTGGTTGGGGCAGCAGCTCATCTTCTGGTAGCGGTAGCTCTAGCGATAGCTCCTCTAATTCAAGCGATTGGGGCAGTAGCGGTAGCGACTATTCATCCAGCAGCGACGGAGGAGACTATTGATGCCGGACTTAACCCCTTACCAACAAATCGATCCCGCTAGTTTCTATCTCACTTCCCTATCTTCAAATACTCCCGAATCGATCGCCTACGACATCCGCAAGGAATACGCCGAACATCCGGTCACGGGGCTACACAAGGCGGAATTGTACATCTACGGCACATCTCAGGCTATCCGACTGGCTGTAGACAATATTGCCAGCGATAAGCGCCGGATCGATGCCCTCGATCGGGATCTGAGTCGACTGCTGAAATATCGGCTCTATCGCCTGGGCAGAATTTATCACTTGTTCACGCGCAAATATCTGGATCTGGAAATCCGCGAAGTCGAAGGCAAAATTCGCGCGGGGCAGGTGGCGATCGCCGATGCGGTGCCGATGCTCGAAGATGCCCAAGCCGAACTGGCTGCGGCGCTGCGCGAGCGAGGAGAGATGCTGGCATCGCAGCCGTGGATGAACGTGAGCAAGGGCGAGTTGAGTGGACTGAGTGACAGAGATCGGCTGACTGCAAAAATGCAAAGAATTGCGCGAGAACAGAGTAGAATAGGTGCGGGATCGGAACACCCGCTCGCGCTCAATTCTCCCGTCCACTCTTTGTCGGAGCGATATCTGAATGTCGAAGATGATCTCAGTAGCAATTTTTGAATCGATCGACAGCGGCGAGAATATTTATATCTGCTCGCCGCATGAGTACTATTACGGTCGGGCACTACAGTGCGATGGCGAGTGCTTTTCGATCTTGTGCGAGGAAACTATCGATGGTATCGTCAATTCGGCACTTTGGGTGCTAAAGATTTCGTCGATGACTGGAGTCCGCCGCACCCGTACCTGTTGGGATGCCGAGCGATTCGATCGAATCGGGATCGTCGAACCACCACCCGCAGCAACCTATGAGTGAGCTAAGCCTAGAACAGGAATTTAAGTTGAAACTACTGGAGCGGCAAGTACGGGAGATGAGTCGCGAGCAGGCACTGCACTTTTTGGTCGAGTTATATCGGCAAATGTTGACGCAGGAAAACAGCTATCGAAATTTGCTCAAGCATCATTGGGGGATGGATTTGTTATCGGGATCCGAGGAAATTTAGGCACAAAAAAACCGCCACAGCGATTTGCTATGGCGGTTTTTGTTAAGCTCGTCGACTCCAGTTCTTGCGTCGAGGGAACAGAGACGTCGGGATCTTCGTGCGAAGGACGATTTGAAGGTACCCCATACCTACGCTTCCAACCCGCAAGCGGATTGATTGGCTAAGGTAGGGGATTCATGCACAGTCCACCCGTCTACTGCCAAGAACTATGTTTGTTGGATCGTAGACGGGTGGAATCCTCGTCTCACGCGCCTTTCATCCCCCAAAAACAGTGGAGGCTTGTTTCAAAGTCAACCAACTGATACTACAAATTAACTACAAAAGTGTGAAGAATTAATTCAGTCCCAGATCCCAGTACAATAGCTCTAACCCCTTTTCCGCTGTCATTATGGATCGTTTCGGCCTGTCCGCCCAGTTCGACTTTAATTCCGGTAACTCTGCCAACCAGATCTCTGGTATCAGTAACTCGATCGCCGGATTGATTGACACGATCCAAGATCTCGAAAAAGCGGTGGGATCGTCTGACAATTTTGGCAAGAAGATCGCCAAGCAGCTCGATTTCGCTCCCAAGAAAACCCAGATGCGCGGTGTGGCGAAGGACGTTCAGGCGATCGGTGACGCCGCCACCATGACCAAGAAAAGTCTCTCACCGCTCAAGGATGAGTTTCGGGCGATCAGAGCCGAGAGCCGAAATATCGATCTCGGAGACTTGGGAGATGACAAACAATACAAGAAAGGGCGAGCCGAATTAGTCGCCTATACTAAATCGTTAAAAATGCTCCAGGCGCAGGTAAAGGGGAATAGCACCGCCGAGCGGGAGTTTAATTCGAGCTTGGTCGCGGGTGAAAAAGCCGCGAAGAACAAGTTAGAAATCATGGAGTCCCAGCGCAAGGCACTGTCTGCGGCGCAAAAAGTCGGAATCTCTACGGCTGCGGCAACGATCGGTAAAGCCGCGATCGATCCGGTCAAGCAGTTCGCGACCGACTCGATGAAGATTCTCTCAGAATTTGACGACAAGATGGCGGCAGTCGCCGCAGTCGTCCAGCCTACTACCGAGCAGCTCAAGGCACTGCGAAAGCAGGCGGCGGCACTGGGCGCATCCACCCGCTATGACGCGGCTCAGGCAGCCGAGGCGATGGGGGAACTGGGATCTGCGGGCTTCACCACCCAGCAGATCATGATCGGGATTGGCGATACGTTGAGTTTAGCCTCGGCAGGTTCATTGGACTTGGCAGAAGCAGCCGAGATCTCGGCGAGTTCGCTCAATGGATTTGGAATGGAAGTCAACCAGCTCGGGCACGTCGTGGACGTATTCGCGATCGCCGCAGCTAAAACCAACGCCGGAATCAAAGATATCGGCGAGACCATGAAGTATGCGGCTCCCCAGGCGGCGATGTTTGGGGCGACGATCGAGGAAACTACCGCGCTGATCGGGACGATGGCGAACGCGGGGATTAAAGGGTCTTCCGCTGGTACGGCATTGCGATCGATGTTCACTCGACTGGCTTCACCGACGGGACCCGCTCAAGCCGCCCTCGATGGCATGGGTGTCAAGATCGAAGATGCCAAAGGTAAATTGCGGAACATCATGGAGATCATGGACGATCTCCAGCTCAAGATGGGGCTGAATTCCGAAGATCTGTCCAAGCAAAAAGCTTTCTTCATGCGGATTGCTGCTTCGGGGGAGAACGTAGACGAGGCGATCGCCAAGCTCAAGAAGAACGGTGATAAACAAGCGGACAACATCGCGACGATCAAGACGCTGGTCGGAGCAGAAGCAATGGGAGCTTTCTCGACGGCACTTCAGAACAGTGCCAAGACCAAGCAAGCCGTGTATGCAGAAATGGCTGGTAGTTACGATCAGGCTGCTTTCAATCAAGTCCTGATGCAGTCTACGGCTGAGAACAAGAATTTCGATGCTTTAAGAACGGCTTTTGCAGACAAGTCCGCATCGGGGCAAGAGCGATTCAAAAAAATCGACATCTTCAAGTACGTCAGTGAATCCACTGCCAGCTACACTGAAGCTGCTGAATTAATTAACAAAGCTACCGATGGACTAGCGATCCAGGGAGCCAGTACGATCGTCGGTGACGATCTCAAACTAGTTCAAAAAACTCTGGCTAGCTTTAAAGATAGTGACGAACAGTTTGCCGGACAGTTTAAAGACGTAGATTTCAGCTCTTTTGGCGACGGAGTAGATCTACTCCAAGCTTTGGTCAAGGGGACGGGCGACACCAAAAAAGGGACACTCCAGTTCCAGGCAGCCCTTAAAGCGTCGGGCATCAGCGTCGCCGCATTTACGGGCGCGGGCAAGAACATGGCGAACGTGATGGAAGATTCTCTTCCAGGCGATATTCGCAACATGGAATCGGCACTCGATTCCCTCCGGCTCAACTCAATCGAACCGTTCGAGCCATTGATTCGCGGTGTAATTGGCGCGATTAGTGGCTTTGCCAGCTTCCTAGCGAATATGCCCGAACCCGTCCGGATCGCCATCGGTGCCATTCAGATGTTGGTGTTTGCCCTGGGAGCCGTGTTGCTCGCTGGCGGATCGATCGGGATTATCATGTTCGGGTTCGAGCAGGCTGCTGCGACGGCGGCGATCGCCACTACCGTACTAGAAGGCTCCACCATCGCCCTGACCGGATTCTTTGGCACTTCGCTCTCGGCAGCGGCTGGAGTCAATCCCCTTACTGCCAGTTTGACTGGATTGCGGACTACCGCCAGCACCTTGTTCGCACCCCTGACCGCCCTGAAGACCCTGATGTTCGAGCTGGGTCGGGCGATGATGGCGCAGATGATGTCGCCGCTGGGGCTGACCCTGATTGGACTCTCAGCTCTCTACCTGATCTTTGAAGCCCTCACCCCTCAATTCGATGTTTTAGGGCGACTGATGGGCACCCTAGCCGCCCCGTTTGGGTTTATCTACGGGTTTGCCAAGGGGATCGGCAAGGCACTGATGACGCTGATTGCTCCTTTGGTTAAAATTGGTACCGTCGCGGCGGGCTTCCCCTTCGTATCGGTATCCAAGTCCCTGGCGATGGCGGTAGATTACTTTACCCAGTTCGCGACCAAAGGCGAGGCGGCGGGAGTAGCCTTCGTCGATTACTTCGCTGCGCCGATCGTGATGGCGGCGACGATGATTGCGGCTGCTTGGAGTGGGGCGATCGGGAATATTCAAGGCTACATGGATGGGCTGGTTAGCTACGCGCTGAATATCGCGCAGATGTTGATCGAGGCTCTAAATCATAACCCAACGGTCGCGATACCAAATTCCTGGGATGGAGCCGTGGAGCGGATTACAGCCGGACTGCAAGGGCTAATTCCGGTCGCAAAGATGGTCGCGTCGGCGATGATCGCCGCTTTTGACTTTGCGGTGGCGGCGATAGCGAATCTTCCGGTTGTCGGCGGGCTGGCTTCAAAATTCTTGATCGACACGGCTAGTCAATTTCACGATTACCTCGACACGCAGTTTAATTTTGACGTGGCGGGAATGCTGATCTCGAACCTGGAGGCTGGCGAAGCGGATTTATCCAGCTACATGATGTATTTCGGGAAGACCTTCATCCCCGGACTGATCTCAACTTATATGGTTGGACCATTGAGCCAGTACTTTAATAAGCTCACCAATCTGGCGGGTAATTTTACCGGACTCAAGTTTGAAGACATTATCAATATTGAGGAATTCAATATTGGCGAAACTTTGGCAATCTTCGATCGAATCAAAGCAAACGCCGAGAGTCTGTTTGCGACGTTCATGAGCGGGCGAGATCTGATCGCCGGAGCTTTCTATGCGTTTAAAGATCCCAACAACACGGCGAACATCTTCTCCAAAACAATGGATCTGATCTCCAATAGTTTTAGGGGAGTGCTAATCGCCGGAGACGCCGTCAAGAAAATGATTGGGCTGATATCGGGTGGGGCACTAATTTCGATTCTCCCCACGATTGGTGTCGGGATCAAGCTGATTACGGCGGCGATTCAATTCGTGTTCAAAACAATCGATGGTATCGCAATCGGTACGGTTGCTTTATTGGCGTCGATCTCCACGGGGATCGGCGACTTTGGCGGCGCGATCGCCGACTTCCGCGCCAGCTTCGATCTCACCGCTTTCTTTAACGATTCGGTCGGTGCGATCGATCGGACGACTACGGCTTTGGGCGACAACCTCAATGTTCTATCTCTGTTCGCGCTGATCGGCTCGACATTACCACTGGGATTCGTCTTCTCAAAAGGGGCGATCACTAAAGAGCTGTTTAAGGAAATCCCAGCTTTCTACAAAGCGGTTTCACTGCTGTTGCCAGCGGGAATGGGAACGTTAATCGCGAGCGGACTGAGTACGGAGCTAGTACTGGGGCTGGGTGAGGCGATTAAAAACTTAGGAGCGG
>JAYVFW010000492.1:0-8432 GCA_043772715.1 Phormidesmis sp.
AATACTGGGAAGTCACGCCTGCCCTGAAACAAAAAATGACTGAGGTTGCCCGTCAGTTTCGTAAAGAACCAACTCCAAGCGAAAACACTCTCTGGCAAGCCCTACGTGGGCGCAAACTAGAAGGGCGAAAATTTAAACGCCAGCAGCCGATCGGGGCTTTCATTGTTGATTTCTTCTGTGGCGCAGAACGCCTAATTGTTGAAGTCGATGGTGGTGTGCACGAATCACAGCAAGAAGCTGACCAGCAGCGGCAAGAATTGCTGGAATCTTTGGGGCTGAGAGTAGTGCGAGTGACAAACGAGTTGATCGAAACGAACCTGGATGCGGCATTAGCGTTGGTGCGTCAGGCATTAAGCCCTCATCCCCCAACCCCTTCTCCCAACTTGGGAGAAGGGGGGCAAGAAACTCCGGCTCCCCTCTTCCACCCTGGGAGAGGGGCTGGGGGTGAGGGTCTTCGCACCGTAGACCTCAAACTCACCCAATTTCTCCCTTCCCTCGCCGAAGTTCCCACCAAAGAACTCGAAGCCATCCGAGAACGCGCCATCCGCAGCGGCTTCGACTTTATCGACTTTTGGGCGATCGACTTCAACTGGCAACCGGGCAAACCCTTCACCCACGACTGGCAAGACTACCGCACCCGCAAAGATCGCAGCCTCAAAACTATCAGCGATGCCGCTTACACCTATCCCGCTCCCGGCAAATACATCGCCTGCGTCAAAGTCGTCGATACCTTCGGCTGCGATACCAGCATTACAGTAGAGGTCACCGTATGATTACCTTGGAACAAATTCAGGAATTCAGTCAGCAAATTGCCGAGAAGTTTCAACCCGATCGCATTATCCTGTTTGGCTCCTATGCCTACGGGCAACCCACCGAAGACTCTGATGTAGATCTGCTCGTCATTCTGCCTTTTGAAGATTTGCCTGTCTACAAAGCGATCGAAATTCGCAGAGCGGTCAAATCGCCTTTCCCTCTTGATCTCATGGCGCGCACCTCCGAACAAGTTCAGCAACGGTTAGACATGGGCGATTTTTTCATTCAAGACATTATCAAAAAAGGTCGCATCCTCTATGAAACCAATCACCCAGGAGTGGGTCAACAAAGCAGAAGGTGATTTTGCGACCGCCGATCGAGAGCTTCAAGTTCAGCAAATGCCTAACTATGATGCCATGTGTTTTCATAGTCAACAATGCGTTGAGAAATACCTCAAAGCCTGTCTGCAAGAAGAAAACATTGTCTTTAATAGAACTCACGATCTCAGCATACTTTTGGATCTGCTCTTACCCGTTGTTCCCACTTGGGCGACACTGCTTCCGAATCTGGATTTACTGACAGCCTACGCCGTTGAATTTCGGTATCCCGGTGTATCCGCAACTCAGCCTTTAGCATCACAAGCTTTTCAAGATTGTGTCGTCATTCGACAGACGATTCGGCAACACCTTTCTGCATCACAGATCTATCAATCTCCAGAACCATGACCACTGCACCGCTCAATTCCACCATTCTCGAACCCCTATTTGCACCCTCGGCAGAACCCAACGCCCACCGCGTCCGGGCAGAGAAAGCAGGCGATCCGGCAGTGATCGTGCAGGGACGCAGAGCCTCGCCGATCGATCTCGTCAGCAACCTTCGATCGGCCGTCCGAGACTGGCGCGAAGCCTTCTACATCGGAGCCAGCGACACCACGATTCAACTGCTAAATCACTGGTTTGGTCGCGCCCATCGGCAAACCACAGCCAGCGGCGAAGACTTTGAGTTTCGGTACTACTTTTGTCAACGAGAAGCGATCGAAACCCTGATCTACCTCAAAGAAGTCCGCCGCCTTGAATCGCTCTCCCAAATCATCGCCGAATTTGGGGGCGCAACCGCCGAACTGCAAGCCCTTGGCATCACCGAAGACGAAGATAGCTGGAGCCGCTACGCCTTCAAACTCGCCACAGGCGCAGGCAAAACCAAAGTCATGAGCCTCTGCATCGTCTGGAGCTACTTCCACGCCCTGCGCGAATCCGACTCCGAACTCGCCCGTCACTTTGTCGTCATCGCCCCTAACCTCACCGTTTACGAACGCCTCAAAGACGACTTTGGCAACGGGCGCGTCTTCGACACCGATCCGCTGATTCCCCCCGAATGGCGCGGCGACTGGAACCTCTCTGTCGTGCTGCAAGACGAAGCCAGCGGCGCAGCCACAGGCGGCACCCTCTATCTCACCAACATTCACCGCCTCTACGAAAAACGCAAACAAAAAGCTACCGATGACGGCTATGCCTGGATGGGGCCCATAGTCTCCAAGTCCAAAGCGCTCGATACGGGGGCAGCTTTGCGCGATCGCATCACCACCCACCGCCAGGTCATGATCCTCAACGACGAAGCCCACCACGTTTGGGACTCCGGCTCCGCCTGGAACGAAGCCATCCGCTCCTTACACGAAACCCTCTTGGCACGCAGCGGCAGCAAACTTGTTGCTCAACTCGACTTTTCCGCTACCCCCAAAGACAACAAAGGACTCCTGTTCAAACATATCGTTTGCGACACGCCCCTCGGTGAAGCCGTCGATGCTGGAATCGTCAAAACACCCCTGATCGGACAAGCCAGCCGCAAACTAGTCGAGCAAGCCGACAACAACGCCGCCTACCGCTGGGAACAACACTTGCTGCTGGGTTACGATCGCTGGAAAGCCAGCCGCACCGAATGGGAATCTAGCGGCAAGAAACCCCTGCTGTTCATCATGTGCGATGACACCGATGCCGCCGACCAAATCACCCAGCGCTTCAACAGCGATCCGCTCTTTGAACAACTCAATGGCAAAACCATCAACCTACACACCAACCTCAAGGGCAAGCTGAGGAAAGTGGGCAAAGGCAACAACGCCCGCACCGAATTTGTCGAAGACGAAAAAGCTATCAACGACGATGACCTCAGAGCATTGCGTAAACTTAGCCGCGAACTCGATAGCAACACCAGTCCCTACGTCTGCATTGTCTCAGTATTAATGTTGCGAGAAGGTTGGGACGTAAAGAATGTGACCACGATCGTGCCTCTGCGTCCCTACAGTTCCAAAGCCAATATCTTGCCCGAACAAACCCTCGGTCGGGGCTTGCGGCGCATGACTCCCCCCGGTCAAGCCAGCGAACTCGTCACCGTGATCGAACATCCTGCGTTTGCCAGTTTATACGCTCAAGAACTGGCGCAAGAAGGACTGCCGATTGAAATTGTCGATCTCGATCGTGTCCCCGCCACCACTATTTCCATCTTTCCCGATGAAGCCCACAAAGACGTAAACCAGCTAGACATCCAGATTCCCACCCTCACCGCAGGCTATCGCATCGTCCCTAAACTGGAAGGACTCACCCTGCAAGATGTCAAAAAAGCCTTCAAACCTTACAAAGCTTTACCGTTAAGCAAACAGGGCAATAGCGAAATTCAGTACGAAGGGCGACACCTCTTCACAGGCGAAGTCATCCAAAAGCTGCAACTCAACCTGCCATTGCTAGCGTCGGGTATCGGAGCCGTTTCCTACTATGTCAAACAACTAGAAACCATCTGCAAATTGCGGGGACTCCACAGCATTCTGGCACCCCTGATTCAGACTTTTCTAGAAAGCATTCTGTTTGAGCAAAAAACGAATCTATTTGATCCAGCATTAGTCGCCCGTTTAGCCGATTCCGATGTAGGTGAACATCTCCGGGCTGTTTTTGTGCCCTTGATCCGCAGCCGCACCACCGCCACAGAAACCCGTTTAGCCGGAGCAGCCCCCAAATCCCTCAACACCTGGAAACCCTATCAAGTCACCCTCAGCGAACGCCGTCCCGCACTACAAGCCAACAAAACGCTATTCAATCTCGTCACCTGCAACCGTGAGCTAGAAGTTGCGGTGGCAAAGTTTTGCGATCGCGCCCCCGATGTAGCCGCTTTCGCTAAAAATGCTGGATCGCAATGCCTCCGAGTCGATTATTTAGCAAATGGCGATCGCCTTGCCTTCTACACCCCTGACTTTTTTGTTCGCACGATCGATGATCATTACTATCTGGTCGAAACCAAAGGACGGGAAGATCGGGATGTGCCCTTGAAAGCTAAAGCAGCGGTCGCTTGGTGTGAAGCCGCTTCCACAGAAACCTTACAGTGGCAGTATCTCTACATTCCCCAAGGTGTCTTTGAACGCACGGCAGGCGATACTGTTGCTGAACTTGCCCGTGCCTGCGCCCCCGCGCTACAAAACCTGCTCCAATCCGAAGATTTTCAGGATTTGCCTCTATTTGTAAACTTTGGGCAAGTCGATGATCAGGCAACGGCAGTTGATAGTTTGATCGGTACGGACATTCTCAATGCTCTTCCCTCTCGCTACCGCCGTGCTGCCGATCAAGCTGTGATGCTCTATCGCTTTTTTGAAAACAAAGAAGGGATGAATTACGCGCCAGTCTTCACAGCCCTGCTAGGTTCCATTGATGAAGTTGCCAAAGGCTTTATTGTGCGCCGTCTTCAGCCAGAGTTGCCCATTACAGTAGACGATCAAAAAGCCTGGTTTACACCTTACCTGGGAAGTGTAGACCGCAAAACAGAGGACTATTACCGCAAACTCGCCCAAAATCTGAAACGCACCCTAGTCTTTAACAATGGACTATCACTGATTGGGCTACTACGATCGTGTTTAGATTATGCGCTCAACGACACTACAAAAATCGGAGGAGTATTTGAAGCACTGCATAGCCAATTGCGTTTTCAGGGCGGGCGTAAATTCTTGGAAACCGTCACGCGCATCAATAACTTTCGGAACACCTACATTGCCCACCAAGAACAGGAGTTAACTGATAGAAACTTGGCTGAACAAGAACTGAAAATTTGGATTGAAGCATTGCAAATGATTGGAAAGTAAACGGAATGTACCTGCCAAGCGAGATCACGATCGTGAGTGCGACGACCGATCACGAGCGGAAAAAATGGAGCGCGATCGCTCCTTGCCGGGAACGATCGCTGCATTAGATTTACAGACCTGTCTCAGGGTCGTGTTCAACTGCTGTGGGGTCTACTCCCATTGGGGAGACAATATCGCGGAATAGTGTAATTTGTTGGTCAAAAGCTAACCCTTTAATCTGGTTGAGTACATCGTTTGCTTCAGAAGAAAGTTCATAACCCGCAGGCATGGGGATGATCGTGCTATTGTCCATGCCTTGAGCGAGACGATACCAAAACAGCAGTTTAGTAGTGTCGCCAAATGCCCCATAAATGCGGGTAAACTGCGTGTTCTTGCGATTAATCAAATCCCGTTGCACTTCTAACTGTTGCTCATGAGATAAGTCTTTGACTTGATTAAAAAGCCCCTCAGCAATATCGGGAGAAACGGTGCTGGCTCCCGGAGCGGCGGGGGTAACTGAGTCACCCATCTCTTTGTAAACGAACCAGAACAAGGCTAGCTGCTGGTCAGTGTCTAAGCTTTGAAAGGCGCTAACTGACTTGTTTTCAGTGTTTGATGTAGTGTATGTCATAAAAACCTCATAATTTACCTTCTGAAAGGTATCAAGAGAGTTAACGCTCTTCGCCTTGCTAAGGAGTGATTCTATAACCTAACTTCAGAGAGAGGTATCTATTGCTTCACTCAATGAGAGTTTGCAGAGAACCCTCAAGTTGCGTTTACGAAAATGATCGCGGTAGAGCTAGCGAAACACAAAATTCGCGCCAATGTGATTTGTCTCGGTGCGATCGACACTAACATTCAAGATAGTACTCAGCAACGCAACCTTGAATCGATTAAAGAACCCGTCGAGTTTCCCGAAGGCAAGATTCCGTTAACCGATGGCGAACCGGGAGCGGCAGAACAAGTCGCTCAACTGGTAGCATTTTTAGTGCCTGGTGCATCGAGCCACATCACTGGCACCGAGGTCTGGATTGATGGCGCAGAATCGCTATTGAAAGGTTAATTTATTAGAGTAATTTTTCATGCCGCAAGTCTTTGGAAAGCTGCCGACGACCGATCGCCCCTGGTCAATTTTAGGAGATTTACAACACTTCAATCTTGAGAATCGCCACCTTCATCTCGATTGCGGAGAAGCTCAACTCAAACTCAGTATTCTCTCCCCTAAGTTGGTTCGAGTTCGATTAGCGCCCCAGGGATTTTTGCCGCGGCGATCGTGGGCAGTGACTCGCGATGATGATCAGTGGGAAATCCCTAAATTTGAGGTGCAGCAGACTGAGGACGCGATCGTCATTCAAACCGATCAAATGCGCGTTGAGATTCAGCGACATCCTTGCCGCATCACCTGCTATGACTTAACCGGACAGCCGTTTGCTCACGATGCTGAGATGGGCTGGAGAACCGGGCAAGTTGCTGCTTGGAAAACGATGCAGACTGATGATCATTTTTATGGATTTGGAGAACGATCGGGGCTTTTAGACAAACGCTCTGAAATTAAAACTAATTGGACGGTTGATGCACTAGATTATTCGTCGATCGACGATGAAATGTATCAGGCGATTCCGTTTTTTATAACGCTGCGTCCCGGTTTGGTTTATGGAATTTTCCTTAACTCAACTGATTGGAGCCAGTTTGATTTAGGAGCCACAAAACCGGATGTGTGGCAGATGCAAACCAACAGTTCTGAATTGGACTACTACATCGTTTATGGAACAACTCCTGCTGATGTTCTCGACACCTACACCCAACTCACCGGACGAATGCCCCTGCCGCCAAAATGGGCGCTGGGCTATCACCAATGTCGCTGGAGTTATGAATCAGAAGAAGTCGTGCGAAAACTCGCCCAAGAGCTTCGCGATCGTCAGATTCCCTGTGATGTGATTCACTTGGATATCGACTATATGCACGGCCATCGCGTGTTTACCTGGAGTCCGAAGCGATTTCCTGACCCGGCTAAACTGATCGGCGATTTGCAGCACGCAGGATTTAAAACGGTGACGATCGTCGATCCCGGCGTTAAATATGAACCTGATGGTGATTATTCGGTCTATCACGAAGGGTTAGAACACGAGTATTTTGTGCGCGGTGCTGATGGCAAATTGGTCTACGGCTATGTTTGGGCAGACAAGTCTGTGTTTCCCGATTTCTTGCGTCCTGAAGTGCGCGAGTGGTGGGGTAACTATCAAAAAGTTCTAACCGAAGTGGGCATCGCTGGCATCTGGAACGATATGAATGAGCCAACGTTAGACGAGCGCCCGTTTGGTGACGAGGGCGAGAAAATTTTCTTTCCATTAGATGCGCCTCAAGGTCCGATCTCAGAAGGGGGAACGCACGCTGAAACCCATAACCTGTATGGTTTAACGATGTCACAATCGTCCTATCAAGGCTTAGAGCGACTGCGACCCAATCAGCGATCGTTTGTGTTGACGCGATCGGGCTTTGCCGGAATTCAGCGCTGGTCAGCGGTGTGGATGGGCGACAATCAATCGCTTTGGGAGCATT
Organism: Phormidesmis sp.; assembly: GCA_043772715.1. Classification (GTDB taxonomy): domain Bacteria; phylum Cyanobacteriota; class Cyanobacteriia; order Leptolyngbyales; family Leptolyngbyaceae; genus Phormidesmis_A. The sequence continues at coordinate 7,409 of JAYVFW010000492.1, forward strand.
TAGAAATGTCGCTGCCAATGCTCTGCAATACCAGTTTGTCGGGAGTCGCGTTTGTTGGCGCAGATATCGGCGGATTTGCCGGAAACGCAACCCCAGAGTTATTCGCCCGGTGGATGCAGGTTGGAATGCTGTATCCGTTTATGCGCGGTCATTCAGCCCTCAAATCAAAACCTCATGAGCCGTGGATGTTTGGCGATCGCGTCGAGCAAATCTGCCGACAATATATCGAATTGCGCTATCAACTGTTGCCTTATCTCTACACGCTATTTTGGCAATCTACCACCACTGGCGCAGCAATCTTGCGTCCGTTGCTTTACGACTATCCCAACGATTCTAAAACCTATGCGCTGCACGATCAGGTGATGTTGGGCGCGTCAATGATGGCGGCTCCGATCTGCCGTCCTGGAGTAGAATATCGGGCGGTTTACCTACCCGAAGGAATTTGGTATGACTGGTGGAGCGGCGATCGCTACCAAGGCAACACTTCTATTCTCGCTCATGCCCCACTCGAACGAATGCCGCTCTATGTCAAAGCCGGGGCAATCATTCCGATGCAGCCTGTGATGCAATTTGTGGGTGAACGCCCGATCGAGCAACTTCGTCTCAAAGTCTGGTCAGGCGACGGAGAATTCACTCTGTATGAAGATGACGGAGAGAGTTTTGAGTTTCAATCGGGTGCTTGGGCAACCACCCCTTATCGAGTTAGAGAAGTCGGTACAGAAGTGATTATCGAAGTTGCAGCGCGTCAGGGTGACTGGAATGTTAGCGATCGAGAAGTCATCGTCGAGCTAGTCGGCGTAGGAGAGCAAACGTTTATTGATCACGGCAGCGCCCAGCGATTAGAGTTCATTGCGTTGAATGCAACGTAAAACAATAGTCCGAACAGTTTTTTGGACGTTCCCGGATTCGTGCAAGAGGTCTAATAGAACTCATACCAATTTAAATTGAGTACAGGGCAAAAGGGGTAGACTGAAACCAGTCGTTTCGCTGTTTTCCCGATGGTTGGTATCACCTCAATTAACGT
>JAYVFW010000493.1:0-8425 GCA_043772715.1 Phormidesmis sp.
TCGTCAATGCTGGAGCGGCTAATAATGCAATCACGCTCAACCAACTTGCCCAACGAAAATTCAGAAAATGAGGACGATGTGCCAGTAGCGTGAGTAGAATCGGAGTCGCTAACCAGATAAGATTGCCTTCACCATTAACAACGTTGTTAAAGACGTTAACGGGAAACAACAGTGCGTAGCTACAGGCAGCCAATCCGATTCCTAAATACCAGGCGCTAAGTTGCCATCCACGATTACGAGCGATCTCGCACATTCCCCACTCGGCAGTCATCGCGACTAGCAGCACGATCGCCCACGATCGCGCAACGAGATTAGGAAATCCCCAATCGATCCAGGCAAAAACGGCTAACAATCCAGCGATGTGAGTCAGATAGATATACCAAACAATGGCAGACCGACCTCGTAAGAACACGCCGAGCGTCAGCCCAGAGATCAATAAATAAATCGCTCGAACTAAAGGATTTAACGCTCCCGGAATCACTAAAAGGATTCCTAACCCCAATGCCATTTGTTCAGCGGCGATCGCTAAATTAGAGCGCTGAGATCGCCGCAAATAAGCCGCAAATCCCAAAGTAATCAGGACGTAGAGGAAAAATCCTAACCCAGTAAGCTCCCAGGCACCTTGCTGAAGATGCGCCCATTCAGCAATCATTGCCATCACGCTACGACGCACCGCAGGCGGAAAAAGGACGCGCAGCAGGGCATAAGTTTGAAACCCTACCAGCACCAGAGCCACCACGTCTTGCACTCGCCAAAATCGCTGCAATCGTTCTGCCAACAGCCAGAGAATTAGTCCGCTTACCGCTAAGGCTTGCCAAAGTTGATCGGCTGTGACCGTCACAAGCCACCCAACTACGAGCAATCCGGCTCCGGCTGGAGTCCAAAGTGGGTTTTGAGTGCGGCGATTCATCCAGCAGAGAATCCAACCACAGATTCCTAGCGCCAATCCTAACCGACTGAAGGGAATTCCTTTCACCAGGACGGCTCTGCCAATTAAAAGCAGCGTTGAGAACGCGATCGCGATCGCCCCCAAATCAAGCGGAAATCGGGTAGAAGATTCTTCCTCACGTTCATGGCTTCTCACTTGCAAAATAGCCGTGCCGATCGTACCCACATAAACCGCAATTAAGGGAATTCCGGGCACTGCCCAACCCCAGTGCAGCCAACTCAAACCCCAAGCATTGATTAGCGTGGTGCGAGGACTCGATCGCAACAGTCGAAACGTCAGAGCCGAAAGACTCAATGCGGCAATTGCGCCCATCCCCCAGCCCAAGCCGTTTTGCCACAGCCCAAATCCATCAATCATCCAAAAGTTGACCGGAACGAGCAGCAGCGTTGCAATTTGCAGCATCCGACCCGTGAGGCGAAGATTAGATCGCGCCCCTGACCAAAGCCCCGCTAACCCAAACGCTAAAGTGTAGCCCCACAAGATGGAGTATTGCCCGACGATCGAGAAGTTTTTCCACTGAGTCGCTGCCAAAACCGCAGACGACACAACCACCATAAACACGCCCAAAAACAGCAGCCAGATCACGCTAATTTCTGCCATCAGCGACGAGAGCATCTGACCCACCCAAGATGGTCGGGCTGAGGTTCGACGCGGTTCAGGAGAGACATTCGAGACAGTTAGAGCTGGCTCAGAAATGAAATCCTCTGTGTAGGGATCTGACGTTGGGACGGCAACGCGATCGGGCAGTGGGCAAGTCAGCGAGTGTTCCCCTAAATGCCGCACTTGAGAATTGGAGAGCAGCCCCAGTTGCAGCCAAAAGTCCAGTCCTTCTAAAAGTTCGGTTTGATCAGGGCGCACCTGTAGATCAAGCCGAATCAAGCGTTTGGGTTGTTCCATCGTCTGCCATTGCCCTCCAGGTCGATGGGGTGATCATGGCAGAGCTTTGACAACCGCGCACGGCGACTTGTGTAACTTTTGATGCTGACTGCGATCGCCCTAAAGAGACATGAGTTCGACAGAAGTGGGTTGCTCCGGTTGTGAATTTGGGAGAGCTACCTAAATTCCCCAATTTTGGGAGACTTCAAGCCAAAATTCCCGGTTCAAAGTCCCCCAGAATGGGGGATTTAGGGGGCAGAAGCCGCTCTTGACGAAGCGAAGAAACTCGTCGAACCGCCTTAAAGACCCATCAATTCAGCTAAACTTTTTCACCCGCGATAATATGCACATCAATGTTTTTAAGCGATTGCAAAAGCTGTTGAGTTAATGAGCCGTGCAATAGCATTTTCCAGCGCGATTGTTGACTTTCGCCAATCACAATTTGCGTGATTCGATAATCTTTGGCAACCGCCGCGATCGCTCTTGATTTATCTTGACCCGCGACTCGAACAAATTGTCCCCCAAATTCCTGGCACAATCGCTCACAGGTTTCAATATGCAAGCTTTCTGACTTATTTAGGAAGCGATCGGGATCACCTACAAATAGACAGTAAAAAGGCGCGTGCATATACCCCGAAATTCGGGCACCTCGGCGAACTAGCTGAATGGCGTTGGGATAAGTTGAGACACACACCAACAGGCGCTCATGAACATTGCAGTAGGGGGCTTCGTTGGCTGAGTGGTTGCCATTTTCGATCGCACCTTCTTCAACTTGGTCGGCTAACTCTCGCAGTGCCAGTTCTCGCAGAGCGATTAAATTACGACGTTGAAAAAAGTTTTGCAGCGATTGATCAATTTTTTCAGGTGCGTAAATTTTGCCATCTCTCAAGCGTTCCTCTAGCGTTTCAGGTGTGACATCGACGACGACCACTTCATCGGCTTCATCGAGCAAGCGATCGGGGACGCGCTCTCTGACAACAATGCCTGTAATTCTTACTACAAGGTCATTGAGGCTCTCTAAATGCTGAATGTTAACCGTCGAAAAGACATCAATTCCAGCCGCTAAGATTATTTCGACATCCTGATAGCGCTTTTCTCGCTCAGAACCAGGAACGTTTGTGTGAGCCAGTTCATCGACTAACACCAGTTGAGGCTGACGCGCAATAATCGCTGAGGTGTCCATTTCGGTCAACGTCACACCTGACCAGGTAATTTCTTGACGAGGCACCTGCTCTAAGCCAACCGATTTGGCGATCGTTTCTTGCCGATTGTGCGTTTCGAGTAGCCCAAGCACAACATCCGTCCCTTCTTTCTTGAGAGTATGACCTTCTTCCAGCATTTTGTAGGTTTTGCCCACGCCTGGAGACATCCCAATAAAGACCTTGTGTTTCCCACGGCGAGCGGGACGAATGTAAGTGCGATCGGGCGAAACATTTCGTAGGTTTTCCATTGTTTGTAGGGGGCATGGCACTGCCGTGCCCATTAACATTGCAATTAACCGATATGATCCAATCCACAATTCTAACCCGCCGATCTAAACGAAGCAGGATCTGCAAGACGATCGTCTTGCAGACCATCTGATCAGCCCATCACCCAATTTACCAGCGTTCTCACACCATATCCCGTCGCTCCTGCCCCGTTATAGCCGTTTTCCTTATCTGCCCAAACCGGTCCAGCAACATCCATATGTGCCCAAGGAGTCTCTTTCACAAACTGCTTGAGAAACATCGCCGCGCTAATTGCCCCACCTGCACGGGCACCTGCGTTTTTCATATCGGCAATACCAGATTTCATGCTGTCAAAATATTTCTCCTCCATCGGCATCCGCCAAAGTTTCTCGCCTGCTTTCTCTGAGGCGTGTTGAAGTTGAGTTGCCACCGCATCATCAGGACTCCACAAACCAGCGATGTCGTCTCCTAGCGCGACCACGCAAGCCCCCGTTAGCGTTGCCAGATCCACGATCGCGTCTACGCCCAGTTTTTCAGTAAACACCAGCGCATCTGCCAGCGTTAACCGCCCTTCTGCGTCAGTGTTGTTAATTTCAATCGTCTTCCCATTCGAGGCAGTGAGAATATCACCGGGGTGAATGGCGTGACCACTGATCATATTCTCAGCCGCAGCGACGATAAAGTGAATCTCAACATCGGGTTTGATTTGCGCGATCGCTTTTGCCGCCCCAAATGCGGCACCCGCTCCGCCCATATCGGTTTTCATCATCTCAATGCCGCTGCCTGCCCCTTTGATATTCAATCCACCCGAATCAAACGTGATTCCTTTGCCGATGATCGCTAGTTTGCGTCGCGGCTTACCCTCCGGCTTGTAGGTCAAGTGAATGAATTTAGGTGGCAAATCAGATGCTTGGGAGACTCCTAAAAATGCTCCCATACCGAGCGCTTCGCATTCTTCTTTCTCTAGAATTTCGAGGTTTAAACCATAGTCTTGTGCGATCGCTTGTGCCGTTTCTGCCAAAGTAATTGGCGTGACATAGTTAGCAGGGGCGGCAACCAGTTCTCGTGCTAAAAAGACACCAGAGCAAACTTTACGGGCATGGTTGATCGCCGCTTCCTGTCCGGCTAACCCGATCAGGTCAACCTGTTCGATTTTGGGTTTGTCATCGGGTTCTGACTTAAAGCGGGTGTCTTGATAGAGTGCGAGTTCGATGCCTTCGACGATCGCTTGGGCGGTGGCGGCTGCGTCTTGATTCCAAGTCGGCAAGCTAATGCCCAGAATTTTGCAGCGTTCTTTTTTAGCGAGTTTTGCCGCTGCTGCTGCCGATCGTCTGATTCCATCTAGTTTGAGTGCGTCTGATTTACCCAAACCCACTAAAATCAGCTTACGAATCGATTGTTGATTGCCAATACGAGTCGAGACACTGCTGCCAGATTTGCCTTTGAAGTCCATATCAGCAATCAAGTCTTTCAGCGACCCTAAAAGCTTTTCGTCGAGGGCTGCCAAGTCGCCCGTTAGCTCAACCTCGTCTTCAAATAAGCCGATCGCTAGAGCATCACCAGACCAGTTGAGACGCGAAGTATCCGTTGCTTGTAACTGCATTACCTAACCTTTCGTTTGGGGTTCAATGATTGATTTCCAGTATCGATCAAAACTGAAAAGGGTGTGAGTAATTTTTTGCAGGTGGAATCCCAAAACCTCGGAGGTTTAAGCCACTCTGTCGGTCACGATGCTTGATTCTTGGTTAAAACCTCCGAGGTTTGCGTCGGGCACCTCGATCGGGAGCGAAAAGGACTTACAATGAGCTACTAAGTGTTTTAAAATACAAACAGGTTTTATATTTATTTTTTCTTATCAGCACCTTATAAATCTTTGCTATAACTGCTAGGAGTTTTGGAAGATTTCACCCACCCTGGGAGACAATCGATGTTGAAGCAAAGAAAGATTTGGATCGTGCTGGCAGCAGGCACTGGGCTGTCAGCTTTGTTGATTGGGATGTTTTTGCCGATCGAGAAACTGAAGGACGCTTCCCATCAAGCCACAGGTTTGGGGTCAAATTCCACTAAACCAGAAAGCGTCGGTTCGCCGAGTACGATCGTCAGTCCGCTGATTGCTCAGTCGCCCAATCAACGCGCCGCCACCCTCAAAGCAACTGCCCAAAAGTCTACGGTTTCGCTAGAGCGCAATCGGGCCCGCTATTTGTTAGCAAGCGATCTGATCGCTCAGGGGCAAGGCGAAAAAGCGATCGAATCACTCAAAGGTCTAGAGAAAGACTATCCCGTTTTGGCGGCGCAAGTGTTGCTGAAACGCGCCCAAGCCTACGAAGTAGCCGGAAAACAATCGGAGACGATCGCAACCTGGCAGGAATTGGTGAAGCAATATCCCAATGATCCGGCTGCCGCAGAAGCGCTGTTTTTCTTAGGGAAATCGAACCCTAAATATTGGGATCAAGCGATCGAGAAGTTTCCGGGGCATCCTCGATCGGTCGAAATTGCCCAACTCCGTCTTAAAAAGAACCCTAATCAACTGCCGTTGCTGATGCTAGTCGCCAAATATGCGGTGAATCGCGACGGCTACACAGGCATTCTTAATCAGATCACTGAGAAATTTGCTCCTCAGCTACAGCCCAAAGATTGGGAAGCGATCGCGTTTGGCTATTGGGAAAACCAGGTTTATGACAAAGGGGCTTTCGCTTATGCCCGTGCGCCTCAAACTGCTGTCAACGCCTATCGAGCTGCTCGTGGACTTCACTTAAGCGGCAAACCGGGCGGCGAAGATCGCTATCGGCAAGTCGTTCAACAGTTTCCCAACTCCCCCGAAGCCGGATTAGCGCTGACTCGACTAGCGGCATTAGCAGAACAGCCCCAACTCGCGATCGCTTACCTTGATCAGATAATTCAACAGTTTCCCGATCGCGTCCCTGCCGCACTGGTCGAAAAATCTAAACAACTCGACAAGCTCAACAGTAGTAAATTTGCGGCTCAAGTCCGGCAACTCGTGCTGACTCAATATGCCAACACCGATGCGGCAGCAGAAATGCGCTGGACCTATGCTCAAGAATGCGCCAAAGCCGGAGATTTTCGACTCGCCAAACAGTGGGCAGAACCGATTCTCAACAACAACCCCGACAGTGAAATCGCCGCACAAGCCGGTTTTTGGGTCGGCAAATGGACTGAGAAGCTCGGCAAATCTGACGAAGCAAAAGCCCTCTATCAAAAAGTGCTTGCCCAGCATTCAGACTCTTATTATGCGTGGCGATCGGCGAGTAGACTAGGCTGGAATGTCGGCGACTTTAACAGTGTGCGATCGCTCAATCCCGCTGTTAACAAACCTGCCACCCGCCCCGAACTAGTTGCCGGGTCGCCTGTTCTCAAAGAACTCTATCAGCTTGGGCAAGACCGCGATGCCTGGACTCATTGGCAGATTGAGTTTCAAGGTCGCATGGCTCCCACAATGGCAGAACAGTTTACCGATGGCGTGATGCGTTTAGGAGTCGGCAACAATCTAGACGGCATTTTTATGGTGTCGAATCTGAGCGATCGCGATAAGCCCGAAGAAAAAGAGCAGTATCGATCGTTAAAGCAACAATCTGCCTATTGGCAAGCGCTCTATCCGTTTCCCTACTTACAAGAAATTGAGAACTGGTCACAGCAGCATCAACTCAATCCGCTTTTGGTGACAGCGCTGATTCGCCAAGAGTCTCGCTTTGAGTCAAAAATCAAATCATCGGTGGGCGCAACGGGTTTGATGCAGGTGATGCCCGACACCGCGACGTTTATTGCCAGCAACATCAAACTCAAACAGTTTAAGCTCGATGACCCCAATGACAATATTCGGCTGGGCACCTGGTATCTCGATCATACTCACCTGGAGTACAACAACAATTCGATGCTGGCGGTCGCGAGTTATAATGCGGGCCCTAGTGCGGTTGGGGGTTGGCTAGCCAAGGCAAAAACCCAAGACACCGATGAGTTTGTTGAGATGATTCCCTACGACGAAACTAAGGGTTATGTGAAATCAGTCTTCGGTAACTATTGGAATTATCTCCGGCTATATAACCCTGAAATCTCGAAACAGATTTCTCAAATGACCTCTGAGCACCCAAAAGATAGCTAAATCTTGCACATGAGCACGATCTCAGCAAACTGGGTTGCCCGTTCCTCATTCCAGCAGGGAGACGCTTGCCACCACTCCCAGAGCGGACGGCTCCCTTTGCTTCTATTGCAGCGTTGGCAAACTGCGGCTAGATTGGATTTCACATCTAACCCGCCCTTCGATCGAGCCACAATATGGTCCAAGGTCAAAAACCGGGGAACGCGCCCACAAAAGGCACAAGCCCCGTTAAATCTTTGCTTAATGGCTGCTTTGAGCTTATGTTTTTGCGGTCTGACCAGTTCTTTCAGGGGTGCCTGTGCTCGCATGTGAGTTGCCAATAGAGTGTTTCTACTTTACCTTGGGTGCGCTGAATATTCCTCGAATACACGATCTGTATAGAAACATAGCATTCCTTCGTTGCTAGTCAGTCTATCTAACCCTTTTTAAATGTCCTCGCTTCTTGCCATGCTTGAACTAGGTTGCCCTGCATGAGAGCAGCCACCCCATTGAGTGCGTGCAGTTCTGGTAGGTTTGGGTTGAGTGCGAACGCCGATCGCAACGCAGTTTGAGCCGCTTTAGGTCGAAAGTCATAGAGATTGACAAACGCAAGATAGGCATAAGCGTAGGGATTTTTTGAGTCTAGTTGAGTGACTCGCTCAAAGGCGACGATCGCGCGATCAACCTGCCGAGTCAACACCGTTGCCAGCGCCAGATTGTAGGCAAACTCAAGGTTTTTAGGCGCTTGCTGAAGTCGATAAGCTAACGTTTGACGCGCTTGTACGGCATAGCTTTGAGTAGGGTCATATTGATTGATGCTGCCGATTTGTTCAAAAACCCCAGGGAGTACACTCACTCCTTTAGGGATAAGGGCGGACAGCGATCGCAGCCTTGTCACAAAATCAACCTGCGCGTCTGCAATGGCGATCGCATCCGCATCGATCTTTAACCGCACTTCTGGCACCGGAATTCTATAAGTTTCGCCTGTTTTAGGGTTCAGGTAGGTTGCTGTTAGGGTATAGCTTCCGGCGGCGTTGGCAGGCGGCAACATAGCACGTC
>JAYVFW010000494.1:0-2948 GCA_043772715.1 Phormidesmis sp.
GTAGCCAATCACTTCTGTCGAACTGACGTTTTTTTAGATCAATAGGACTTACGCAAACCTCGGAGATTTTAACCAAGAATCAAGCATCGTGACCAACGTAGTGGCTTAAACCTCCGAGGTTTTGGTCAAGATCGTTAACGGGTTTTGCGTCGCCGACTCGTTGCAGGTTTTTTTTCTGCAAGGTTGGTCTGCACGATCGGAATCGTAAAGTGAAACTGAGTGCCTCGATCTTTACCGTCCGACTCTGCCCAGATCCGACCGCCCCAACCTGCAATGATTTGGCGGCAGATTGCCAGCCCTAGCCCGGTGCCCCCCGTAGTGCGGCGTAAGGCTCCTTCTTCTTGGTAGAAGCGATCGAAGACCGTTTCGAGTCGGTTAGATTCGATGCCCCGCCCGGTGTCGGCGATGATCACTTCTAACAGTTTGCCGCCGTTGCGCTGTGCCGCAATGGTGATTTGTCCTGCTGAATCGGTAAATTTGCAGGCGTTGTCAAGCAGTTTTGAAATCACTTCGACAAGCCATTCGCCATCGACTTGCACGAGGGGTAGCTCAGAAGGCAGTTGGGTGATAACTTTGGGCAAAGGCGTTTCGTATTTGTGCGCCTGAAGGCTGCTGAGAGCGAGATCAACGCATTCCTCAAGGGGCAACGGTTCGAGTTGCCATTCAATCCGACCGCTTTCCAGGCGAGACAGGGTGAGAAAATCTTGAATTAACTTTCGCATCCGATCGGAATCGGTCAGGGCTGAGTTGAGCATGACTTGACGCAAGTCGGGCGACATATCGGGTTCGCTAGCGAGGCTTTCGAGGCAGACTTGAATCGTTGAGAGCGGCGTTCGTAGCTCGTGCCCGGTGATGGCAATCAGATTACTGCGAGTGCGATCGAGGGCTGCAAGCTGCTGGTTGAGGTCTGCTAAATTTGCATAAGCTTCGGCTTGAATTAAGGCCACCCCGATTTGAGTCGCGATCGCTTCGACCATTTCTAACTCACTGCGCTCTAGCTTGTGAGGAGTAGAGCAGTAGTGTAGCTCAACGATGCCCAATAGCTGGTTTTGATTGAGAACGGGCACCATCAGCCACGATCGAATCTGTCCATCTTGAGTCAGCACACTTTGCGCTTCACTCAGCCGCTGATCGATATGCGTATCTTCAACATAGACAGGCTCTTGCTTTTGGACGACTTCTTGAAATAAAGGGTTTGCCCGGAGCGACCAAGATTGACCGACGAGAGAGTGGGTATCAAAGCTGGGAAGTTGCCTCTGGGCTGGGCTAGAGGCTGTATAGCCACAACTCCCTAAAAACTCATACTCTATAGTTGCAGTCTCATCGGTTGATTTGCAGCGATAAATTAAACAGCGCCCCGCTCCCAAGGCTTTGCCCAACTCCTGCACCGCCACTTGCAAAATTTCATTAGGGTTGAGAGATCGCCGCACCGCTGCCGTGATTGAGTTAATTAAGCGCTCTTTGCGTTCTTTCTCGGCGATCGATCGATAGGCTTTTGCCAGTTTATATTGCCCCGCTTGTAGGTAGGTGACGAGCCGTTCGGCAAACGGACCGGGATCAACTTGGTTAAAGCCAGAAGTCGCGTCTGTTTGAATCTGAGCCAGCATCAGCTCAGTTTTAGCGGTCAAATCTGGACGATAGCGCTGAATGCGTTTTAGCAGCAGATCTGCCGCCTCACAGACAATTTGGCGATCGAACGTCCAGATGCCTTCAAAGCGGCGAGACTGATCAATATGCAAGTCTTGAATGTTAGCAGGCGGATCGGGCTGTTGGCGCTCACGGCAAATGAGACAAGATGCATAGTGCGCTCCTATCACAACTAAATGCCATTCTTGACTGAGGGCATCGGCTGGCTCAAAGGCGATCGTTTCATAGTCTTGACGATCGACAAAATCGGTTTCAGGAGCCGCTAAGACATAAACCTGATCGGTGCGCTCGGCGATTCGCAAATATCGGTGAGCTTCTTGCCGATAAAACCGTTCTCGCTGAAAGCTGGCAATCACCAAGGGGCGATCAACCCCTGCCAAAACCTGGTCTTCCATCGCGTGTGAGAGGGCGGTGAGTGAAGACTTAAAATAGATTTGGGGGCGAACTTGGGGAAGGGCTTTGAGAAGTTCTTCGAGGACGGATTCGGAGATGATCATCGATAGTGCTCTACCAGCCAGACTGGATAACGTTCGGCGAGTCAGGACAGAACCTAGCCGATGAATCGAATAGGTAGGAAGTTCTCAACGTGAACCCCACTCTTGCCTAAAATTGTAAAGGCTTAACGTCATTCTGCTGCTATCCCTGGGTCTTTCTTAACTCCTAAAGATCGATCGAGGTTCAACATCTGACAAAGGAATTTTCAAGACTGTTCTAATAGAACGACCGCATGAGCCGCGATCGCTTCTTCGCGCCCCACTGCGTCGAGTTTTTCGTTGGTAGTGGCTTTGACTCCAACGCGATCGGGCGGCAAATTGAGAACGGTGGCGAGGCGCGATCGCATGGCTTCAATATAAGGCTTGAGCTTAGGTCGTTCAGCCACCACAACCGAGTCGATATTGACAATCTGCCAGCCTTTTTCTTGAATCAATCGATGCACTTGCGCCAGCAACACCAAACTATCGGCACCTGCCCATTGCGGATCGGTTGGGGGGAAGTAGTGCCCGATGTCTCCCAGGCTCAAGGCTCCTAGCATGGCATCCATAATGGCGTGAGTGAGCACATCGGCATCACTGTGCCCTAATAAACCAGTTTCGTGGTCGATTTTGATGCCGCCTAAGATTAAATCTCGCCCACTAACAAGGCGATGAACGTCATATCCGTTGCCGATTCTAAGGGTCATTGGCTGATTCAGAAGTCAGATGGAATAGTAGAGCGGAAAAGATTTTGCGTCTTTGGGTTTGACATAAACTCGCTGCTCAGGTTCTAGCTTTAATTCGTCAAACCGATCGCGGGTCAGATGA
>JAYVFW010000495.1:0-8421 GCA_043772715.1 Phormidesmis sp.
GCAGTGCTTGGCATCCCAGCACTTCTCGCCATTGCCTTCGGTTCCGTGCAACGCGTGTACCTGATCCATCGTCAGGGCAGCGCACTTCTGGCATTTCAAGGGAGCCTTTCTGCCCATCTCTACACCTCAAGTTGGGTGAATTCTGTGAATATCGGGTTGATTTTAGTAGCGCAAAGCCTGTCACTGCAATCATTATAGGGGGATTTGAGATTTATTTTACTTCCCTTTAATAATTGTCGTATATTAGTCATACTACACATAACCAAATTTATCTGTAGTATGATTCGATTATTCCTTCAAAAGCGCTCAAATCGTCTTGAAGTAGGCTAAACCACGTTATATCAAGGGTTTCAGTCCTCTATGTGTCCAGCCAAGACGGGCTGTAAAGTAGGAAGTGTCCTGCATCCACCGGACGTAGGGCTATGTCCACCGGACACCCAGTAGAAAAGGCTGAAAGGTTGACGTAGGCTTAGTTAGAGGTGTCTTGTGTGGAAAAGATAGACGTAAAGCGATCGTCAAGGACTTTACGTTAGGAGGCGTTTTAGGGTTTACGTTAACGTCTCATGCCGCTCCTAATAAAAGTAAAAGTAAAGCTACAAAGAGAGAATTAGTGTGAGCAGACAGAGAATAACGCCTGAACCTAATTTCGCCACAACTACACCACCGTTGGTTCTAGTGAAGGGTGATGACACGCCCCATGACACGCCCCATGACACGCCCATCGACCTGAGAATCATGCGCCTTGAGGAGTTCTTGGGTGCCAAAGCGCTCTCTTTCAATAGTCAGAAGGCGTATCGACAGGACTTACAGACCTTTTTGGCATGGACGAATACAAGTTGGGCATCCGTCACGCCGCGTCAGGTAGCTCAATTCAAAGAGCATCTATTGCGGTGTGGGAAGAGAGGTCATGCCCTATCCGATGCCACTGTTAGCCGAGTTCTAGGGACACTGAAGAACTTCTACAAATGGATGCAACGCAATGGCTATGTCACAACTGACCCCACCTGTGCCGTCGAGGTGCCCAAGCTCGTCGAACCAGAGGCGCAAAACCTGAGTCTCGATGAAGTCAAACGGATTCTCGAGGCAACCGCTCAAACCAATCTAGAGACCCGTAACCTAGCTCTAGTCGCTGTGCTGTTGCATGGATTACGGGCAGGGGAAGTGAGCGCTCTGAATGTGAGTGATTACGATGGGCAACGGCTGCATATTCGTAAAGCAAAAGCTGATAGTAAAGGGAGAGTGCCCCTGGCAAAAGCGGGTCGCGATGCGGTTGACCTGTATCTGCAATGGCGTAAAGAGGATGGAGATACCCTGGAGCCGAGTAGTCCACTGTTCTTGTCCCACTCTCGTCAGAACTCAGGCACGAGATTGAGCTATGGTGCAATCCGCAAGGTGATAGACCAAATCAGCGAGTGCTCAGGCGTTAAGTTTCACGCCCACCAGTTTCGCCACACGTTTGCCACCAGTCTCGTGATGAAGGGAATGAACCCGTATCATGTGATGACGCTGACCCGGCACAAGTCGATTGCCAGCTTCAGGCGCTATACGAGGGCGGCTGACCAGAGTGCGGCAGAAGAGGAGTTCAGGCGGTTTGAGGAGTAGGGTTGGGAGAAGGGTAGTTAATTACGAGGTAAGGAGGCAAAAACCTATGACCTTTGAAAGTAATGGACAAACCTGGCAAGTAGTCGAAGATTGCCGAGACGGTGTAATTGCCGTATTAGTGGTCGACCACAAGTTAACCAAACGAAGAGGCTATTTCCCTCACCCTCAGAAGGTAACCACCTAATGCCTTATGGCAAGTTCACGCTAAGTCGAGCCGTCGATGACTTCAACCTTACGATCGTGGAGGGGGGACGATTTTTACCGATCGTGCCACCCGTAACTCCCTCTGCACTCTTGCAGGAAACTTTGGCAGAGACGGTGCCCTGGGCAATCGCTACAGGCAGCAAAAAAGCTCGTAGCGAAGGCATCATCAACCCTGTCTTGCTCGAAGTCAAGCGACAACTCCGGGGACAGGTCAGCGTTTTTTCAGGTGAGGAGTTTAATGTTGAACCCGAAGCTGAACTAACTGGATATGTCGATTTCCTCATCAGTCGCTCTCTTGAGCAACTATTTATCAAGGCCCCTGCCGTTGTACTAGTCGAAGCTAAAAAGGAAGACCTTAAACCTGCCCTAGGACAATGCCTTGCAGAAATGGTGGCAGCTCAACGCTTCAATCAGCAGAAAAAGCTAGCAATTCCAGTGATCTACGGCACCGTCAGCAGCGTTACTGCGTGGAGATTCTTGAAGCTTGAGGGGGCAACCGTAACGATTGACCTGAGCGATTACCCACTTCCGCCTGTTGAACCCCTATTAGGGATGCTCCTGTGGATGGTGCAGGAAGGTTGACTCAAATACCCACCAAAAATCATGACTGAACCCCAATTCAGTGGCTATCCACTTCAGTTTGTTCGCGGCTTGCTTGACCTCTGTGATTCCAGTCAGACTGAGTGTGACGGCATGGTGCGGCTATGTGCAACAGCACTTGTCCATCACGCGATTCCCTTTACAGCCCTCCAAGGGAGAGTCCTCGTTCAGCACGAAGACGACAGCTATCAAGCATTGCCTTTGCACTTCTGGCTCACACTATCTGATGATGACCAGAGAGATTGGATTGTGGACTACCGCCTGCAATGCTACATCCGTCAACTACCTCACCCACGAGGAGATGGGGCTTGCACTTCCACATCCATCTAGCCGTCTAGAAGTCGGAGCGCAATAGGCTGATTGACCGCAGCCCGAAGGATTCAATTTTTTGCAAGGAGCTGTTTATGCTCGTCCCTCTCTCCCAAAAAGCCAAAGCTTCTGAAACTGTATCCCCTGTAGTGCATAGTCTTGCAGGTCGTGCCTTTATTAAAGGAGTAGGCTTGTCATGAGTTCAATCGTACCAGAAAACAGTCTGTTAGTTGCAGCGCACAGCCCTGTAGGAGGGTTTCCCTCCGTAAGGGACTGGGTAAGAACAGATCAGTGCGAGTCTGCGGGGCATTGAACCCCTTGACTCGCGCACCTATCCCTCCCAACCCACAAGGGGATTGGGTTTCCCGGTGACGCAATGAAACTGGAGTAGGTCACGGTGTCTTCAGCGCAAGCCAGTTCTCAAATGTATCGTATCTCTCGGACTTCCAGGTTGAGCTTGGAGTGCTCCCAAGCTTTCTGGTTCGTGAATTGCAGTTGGGATGGAGACACTAGCCTCAACCGCTACTGAATACTCTGGAAGCGAGTAACGCTCAAATCTTCAATTCCAGTCAACATGACGAGTGATCGTGCAGTCTTCTTGTCTTGCAGTCATGCAGTCTTGCAGTCATTTTAGGAAAATTCGCTCACGAACCAGACAGATAAAGCTTTGCTGTCATAGCATTTATAGCTTTACGCTGCCCTGGTTTCATGTAGTCTTCTGATCATGCAGTCATGTGATCTTACTATCAAGACTAGTTCCAATCACGCAATCATGTTACCTTGCTAGAAAGTCAGTGATTGTACTTAGAGTTTGATAGACTGACCTAAACTAAGTAAGAAGGGTTGATGAAGACCAAAAGTACAGTACGAAACAGGGTTAGTCAAAGTCCTCTCATACGATCCAGCAAGGCTTGGCTAGACATAGCAGGCGATCTTACAGGATGGGCGATCGCCGCTACCGCTCTCTTCTGGGGAGCTTTGTGCTTGTCATAGGGATGGGCAGGACTTCCCTACGGAGCCGCGTTTATCGGGTTGGGGCTGTGCGTATGCCCTGCAATCAAGATGCCCTGGAGTCTGAGGGCAGGGAGCTTTGTGGTTTGTGTAGCGCTCCTTTCGTGAGATCTGTCTTCAGATAGATGTTTTGGGAAGAATAATAAGTTCTCTTAGGAGAATTCATGATTCCCAACAAAGACACTATATGGAAGGCAACCCGCTACTTCGATTTGATTCTGAACAGTAAACTACTCCCCGTCGCTTACGCTGAACGGGGAGCTTTTAGTAGCCCTGAAGCATGACCGTTTAAAGAACAAGCAAGCTCCGAACCTCTGAGCTGGTTTACAGTCAGCCCCAAAATCTTGATCATCATTGACCCATTCAAATCAGCATCGCTAGACCAATCACAATGACCACACGCAGAGCGCTTGCCACTGCGATAAGACTTGCCTTTGATCGGATGAATGTGCAGGCAGTTGTGGCAGGTTTGACTCGTGTAAGCCGGATTGACCGCGACCATCTCAACCCCTGCCTGAATTGCTTTGTAGGCAATGAACAGGCGCAACTGATAGAACGCCCAGGGATTGGTTAGCCTAAGCCAGGGAGTCGCCCCCCTGACTCGGCTTCAGCACCGGACATGAGTTGTTAAAATCATCCGGCTCCTCTCCAACTTGATTCGGTGTCAAGAATACCAGTCGTGGGCTTGATCTCTGTCGCGTGTACTTGGTCGTGGCAGTGACGATGTAACAGTCTCAGATTTTGGTGACAAGAGTTGTGATGGTTGCCGTCTTGATGATGGACTTCCATCAAGTCGTCTGAGAAAAAGTGCCGTTCACAGTGAGCGCATTTGCCGTTCTGGTGCTTCAAGAGCTTGGCTTTGAAGGGTGCAAGTCCAGGACAGTTTCCCAGTCTGTTGCCCCAGTAGAGCCAGTCTCCATCATACGGAGAACGATTGGCTTTGACCTTGACATGGCGGCGAATTGGCGTTTCCGCGTGTCCTCGAAGTTTGAGTCCTTCGCGAGACTGGAACACCCAGCCACCGCCTTGATAGACCAACCAATAGCGCGAGACAATCTGACGACTGTTCAGGTTCGGGTGTCGATGCTTTGCCCAACGCAGGAGTTGTCCGAACAGGTGGGACGACATTGCCGCAAATACGGCTTTGCTGACCACGGTTGAGTAATATCGACACCATCCCATAATTACAGGATTGAGGTGGCAAATTAGTCCGGCTTGAGTTGCAGCCTTGTGAGTGGAAACAATCTTTTTCAGTTGTTCCACATGGTGCGTTTGACTCTGCTTGCTGGGTTTGATCAAGGTCTTGAAGCCGTGTTTCGAGGCATACTTGCCGACCGGATATTGCCGCACGGAAAAGCCAAGAAAGTCAAAACCAGCCTGACCATTGAGGGTATGGCTGAGCTTCGTTTTCTCTGGGTGCAGGGTCAATCCTACGTCTTGCAGCCATTGTTCAAGTGCAGTTCTCACGCGGTAGAGGTCTGATTCTCGTGTGGTGAACACCACGAGATCGTCGGCGTAAAACACGCTGTAGATCGGGTGTTGTTTTGTTCCCAGTGACTTGAGATGGGTTTCCAGCCCATGCAGGGCAATCAGCGCTAAAAGCGGTGATGCAACCCCGCCTTGAGGTGTTCCACGCTCCGTCGGCTGGAAAATGCCATCGAGAACGCCGCAGGTGAGCCAACTTCGTAGTTGTCGCAAGATGAACGGGGGAGCTTGGGTTTTTTGGAGTAAGGCAGAGTGCGAAATGTTATCGAAGCAACCGGAGATATCGCCTTCCAACACAAATTTAGGGCGTTGGCGGATGATATTGAAAATTGCAGCGATGGCATCTTGGCAAGATCGCCCCACTCGAAAGCCATAGACGTTCGGTTCGAGTTTTGCCTCCCATTCAGGTTCAAGTGCGAGCTTGATCAAAGCTTGGGCAGCTCTGTCCGTCATGACGGGAATCGAGAGTGGACGTTGCCCCGACTTTCCTGGCTTCGGAATTCAAATTCGTCGCAGCGGTCGAGGACGCGGTAGCTGACTCAAAGCTTGAGCCAGTTGTAGACGCTGAGAAGGTGTGAGGTTTTTCACCCCATCAATTCCAGCGGTGCGCTTGCCCTGGTTCTCTTGTGACACCCGCCGTACGGAAAGCAGTCGTCCGTACCAGGACTTGATCAGCAGTCGTTGTAGTCTGTGAACTAACTTGAGGTTGCCCTGTTGACTGGCTCTGTAGATTCGCCGTTGAAGCTTGAACACTTTCACCTGAATTTGCTTCCAGGGTAGGTGCTTCCATTCATATCTCGTCTGGATTGACGGACTCATGACTTTTGTACTTTACTAGGGTCGTTTACGTTCAAGTTGCAGTGTGTACGTCAGCATATCTTGAGCGTTACCTCAAGCCTTGGCTTTTTACACAATCCCAATCCCACTGTTCTGATGGTTAGCACTCACTCTGATGATTCGACCTTCACTAGAGAGAACAATGGGGTTTCCACGTTCCGATGTTCGATAGTTGCTGTACTTAGGACTCCACTCTAGACCGGGTTTATCGAGGGTAGTTACGGGTCACAATTTAAGATGCCCGCCTCTGAATCCTGTGCCTTTTGGCGGCGGTGTATCAGCCTGATTTCACCGCTTACAAATTACGACCCTTCAAACATGGATTCCTTACGTATCGCTATACAGCTTGCTAGGCGGGATTCCAGATTAGGATTCCAGTGACCGCCGTTTAACCCCGCTTCAGGCGTTGATGGCGAGTCGCGAACCTGGGGGTTATGCTGTCATTCCACTACCGGGAAGGACTTTCACCTTCATCGAACATCAGTTATCAAGGCTCGGAGCCTTGCCTCTCATCCCCTAACCAAGGCTAGTTTCGAGAGAACGTGTCGCACTAAATTAGTTTGTGTCAAAGGGTCAGAAGTTTGATCTAATGAACCTCTACCCCCAACCGAACGATCATGACTTTTCGACCTGAATTGCTCGATGAATTGCTCAAAACCTACCAAAGTCCCGAAGATTTAGTGGGAGAAGGCGGCATTCTGAAACAGTTGACCACAGCCTTAGTGGAACGGTGTTTGAATGCGGAAATGGAACATCATTTGGAAGAAGAGCGCTCAGAACCAGCCGAAGAAGGCACGGCTCGAAATCGGCGCAACGGACACAGCAAAAAGACAATTAAGAGCGAGTTTGGTCAAGCAGAAATTGCGATTCCACGAGACCGCAACGGCGCATTTGAACCCGTAATTGTGGCGAAAGGACAAACGCGATTCGATGGATTCTCTTACACAGTCCCCTACGGAGGGAAACCCTCCTTCAGGGCTGTGCGCTTGATGGCAAGATTCTATCGCTTTACTCCCGCGGCATGAGTGTGCGGGACATCCAGGCTCAACTCCAGGACTTGTATGGGGTGGAAGTGTCTACTGGCTTGATTTCTAAGGTCACAGATGCCGTCGAAGAGGAACGCAAACTCTGGCAGAATCGCGGACTTGACCGGGTGTATCCGATTGTCTACTTCGATGCCATCGTCGTCACAGTGCGGCATGAAGGGCGAGTGATCAACAAAGCAATTCACTTGGCGCTGGGAGTCAATCTCGACGGCAATAAAGAGCTTTTAGGCATGTGGATGACCCAAAACGAATCCGCGAAATTCTGGCTCTCGATTTTGACGGAGTTGCAGAATCGAGGCTTGAAAGACATCTTTATCGCTTGCTGTGATGGGCTGACCGGATTTGCTGATGCCATCGAAGCCGTGTTTCCCAAAACCCAGGTACAACTGTGCATTGTCCACATGGTGAGAAACTCGCTCTCCTATGTCTCGTACAAAGACCGAAAAAAAGTGGCTGCCGACTTGAGATTGATTTACACCTCAGCCACTGAAGAAGAGGCAGAGCAGCAGTTAGTCGCGTTTGCTGAAAAGTGGGACAAGCAATATCCCATCATCAGCCGCTCCTGGATGAACCACTGGACGAGAGTCATTCCGTTCTTTGCCTTCCCACCAGAGATTCGCAAAGCCGTCTACACCACCAATGCGATTGAGTCACTCAACATGACCCTAAGAAAAGTGATCAAGAATCACCGGGCTTTTCCCACCGATGAATCTGCTCTCAAAGTGGTTTATCTCGCCATGCACAACATTGCAAAAAAATGGACGATGCCCATTATAAACTGGAAGCCTGCTCTAAACCGTTTCGCGATCCTCTACGAGGAGCGATTTCCGCTCTAATTTTGATCCTTGACACAAACTAGTTGACATACCCCGCTGTCCTGCTGGCAATTTTGAGGACGAGCGACTTTCAGTTTTGCTTTGAGTCGGTAATGAGTCATTTGGTAGACCGCATGATACTCCGCCTCTATCCCCAAGGTTTCTGCTAGCCACTGTTGCACCGCTCCATAGCTTTGAAACCCGTGGTTGGGGTCTTGTAAACGCTTTGCCAATGCTGCTTCTGCCCATCGCGGAATCACCCGCACTCCCCCAGGCGATTTCTTGACGGACAGCATCGCTTCGACCCCGCCGGCTCGGTACATCGATAACCATGTTTGCACTGTGTTTCGGTGTTTCCCAATCGCTTTGGCAATGGCACTAATGCTCGGAGCACTGTCCTGTTTCAACCAGTAGAGCACTTGCAAGCGTTCCTTGGCAGTTGACGTTTCGGCGTGACTTACAGCGCATTTCAGGCTTATGAAGTACAGTAACAACAGTCTGCGAACCAGTTG
>JAYVFW010000496.1:0-27502 GCA_043772715.1 Phormidesmis sp.
AGTCTCGGCGATGACAAATCAGAAAACTTTTACAGGTTATTCAATCCACAATCCTGAGGATTGTGGATTGAATAAATCGATTACTGGCAATGCTCCTTAGCGAGATTGGAAGATCCTCAAAACGATCGGGCCGATTTATACTAAAAGACCGTGCCCGAAATTCACCAGAATATGATGTCTGACTCGACGCATTCACAGCCTCATGCAATTCGCGGCTCGTTTCTAGATTTTGTGGATGATCCGTTTTTGATGGCTGAGTCAGAAAGCGTTCGCTATCTTGCTGATGGTTTATTGGTGATTGAAAACAGCAAAATTAAAGCATTTGATACCTACGAAAATCTCAAAGATCGATATGAAAACTTAGAGATCACCTCTTATTCAGGCAACTTGATTCTACCGGGATTCATCGATTTGCACGTTCACTATCCACAAACCGAAATGATTGCCGCTCATGGCGAACAACTGCTGGAATGGTTGAATAAATATACGTTTCCGACTGAGGCAAAATTTAGAGATGTAGAATATGCAAGAACGATCGCGTCCTTCTTTTTAGACGAACTTTTGCGAAATGGCACGACCACTGCTCTATTGTTAACCACCATTTTTCCCCACTCGGTGGATGTGTTATTTGAGGAAGCTCAACGGCGCGGTATGCGGCTAATTGCAGGACAGGTGCTAATGAGTCGTAATGCACCCGATTTTTTGCTCAACGATGCCAAAACTGCCTACGAACAAAATCGAGAACTGATTCGTAAATGGCACCACAAAGATCGCCTTCTCTATGCGATTACGCCCCGATTTGCGATTACCTCCACCCATGAAGAATTAACGCTGGCAGGAGCATTAAAAGCAGAGTTTCCAGATGTTTATGTACACAGTCATCTCTCAGAAAATCTTAAAGAAATTGAGTTCACATCAGCGCTTTTTCCTGACAGCAAGGACTATCTTGAAGTGTATGAACGATTTGGATTAGTCAGCGATCGCTCCATTTTTGCCCACGGCATTCACCTCAGCCATTCAGAATTTGAGCGGCTCTCAAACGCTGGAGCGGCGATCGCATTCTGTCCCACTTCTAATCTGTTTCTAGGCAGTGGCTTATTTAATTTGGGCAAAGCGATCGAGCGACCTGTCAACGTCGGGTTAGGCACAGATGTTGGAGCCGGAACCAGCTTTTCACTGCTGCAAACCATGGCGGATGCCTATAAAGTGGTTCAACTTCAAGGCGGTCAGCTATCGGCGTTTCAAGCGTTTTATCTGGCAACGTTGGGTTCAGCTAAAGCACTCTCGCTGGACGATAAATTGGGAAGTTTTGACGGGGGCAAAGAAGCAGATTTTATCGTTTTAGACTTGCAGGCAACATCGCTAATGGCGCTGCGAAGCCCCGCTTTAACGACATCTTTAGAAGATTTGGCGAGTAGTGCATTTGCCCTAATGATGTTGGGCGACGATCGTGCCGTCAAAGCAACTTACATAAAAGGGAATTTAGCACACGAGATCAAACCCTCGAACTCATAAAGATAAACGACAAATCTGCGTCTAAAAATATAGGAAGTTTATTAGACCTGCTGCATGAATAAAATTCTCAACGTAACTACCCTGAGATCTCGCTCCCTAACCCCCAATTCTGGGGGAACCGGAGTTCAAAGTCCCCAGAATTGGGGGATTTAGGGGGCATTCCCGGATTTATGCAGGAAGTTTATTGTTGTTGATAAGCCAGATACACCGCTTCTAAAAATAGATCTGGAGTCATTTGAAACGGTAAATCTTGTAGCCCGATCACTTGTCGTGTCTGACGCGCTAGCTGCAAGCTTAACGCCGATCGCGCCTTTGTTTCCATCAGCGATCGGCGCTGCAAATATTCTCGAATTACCGCAAAGTCATCGGGCAATAGCTGACCGATTTCAGCCGTGGCTAAAAGCTCAGTTGCTAAAGGTGTTGCTTGCTGTGACGTTTGAAACGTAGCCGCCACTACAGGACGCTCATTTTGAACGACGAGCGTTTCGGCAACCCAATCACCCAAACGCTTTTCTCGGTTGCCCAAAATGATCAACAACATCCCGATCGATAAAAAGTCATCGATCGGGCGCAGCAGCGATCGCAACAGGGCTTGCGAGAGTCCGGCGGGTTGCCCATCTTCTCGAATCACTCGAATTTTGGCATAACGCTTGCCCGGAGTTTGCCCCTGCCAGAGCGTTTCAAAGAATACAAAATAGCCGACGTAAACCGCAAAGGCAATCACCATTGAAATTGCGGTCAGCCACAGTTCTAAATTTTTAGACAGAATGTATCTAGGCAGTTGACTCGCTAAGATGCCCCACACCACCAAGAACACCAATAAAACACACCCCCAGACAAGATAATCAATCAGCAGCGACAGAGCGCGATTCCCAATTCCTGCCAGCGTAAATTCTAGCTCGACGCTTTCAGGTGTTTGAACTTTGACTTGATTAAAAAAGCGCATAAGTGGTGAGATTAACGATCGCGTAACTGTAAGCCTAACCCTTCTCGACGGGCACGCAGATCGTAATAAACAACCGCTTTGATCACCTGCCAGTAAGGCATGACTAACGCAGTCAGCAAAATTCTGACGACCAGATCAACTAATTGAAGCGGAAGCAGCACGCTAGACGATGGATCGTTGATCGATAGGAAAGAGACGGTGCCAGAAAGCGCGATCGCAGGCAAGTAAACCAGCAGCGTGATCAAAAATGCCACAAAAAGAATCCATTGAATTCGTCCGACTGATCCCTTCGTCAAGTTCCAACTGCGGCTAATCGACGTAGTGCTGTCGATGTTGTCTTCGATCGCCATCGGTAGATCATAAATGAACAGCCGAGAACCAAATCGAATCAGAACGATCAGCGCTGCAATAGCGGCAACAATGCCTAAAATCACAGATAGCGGTGCCAAAGGCGGACTGGTAGAAGCAGCAACCGCACCAACGCCAACGACGATCGAAAATCCGACACCTAATCCAAAAAACAAGCCGACAAAAATCAGACTCACCAACAGACTGGTGACAAAAAATTGCCAGAGGCGAGGGCTGGTGTGTCTGCGGGCATCGGTTACGGTTTCGGGTTGGTCAACCAGTTCACTATAGGCGAGCCGAGCGATCGCACCCGCAATTTCAGCAGACTTTGCCCATCCGTAGATCGGCACGATACTCCACAGAGCGGCTCTTATCGATAGGTTGAAGTATTGCTTAAGATGAGAACGATAAATTCGTACGCCAGCGCTGACAACATTGCCAACACTGAGCGGACCGATCGGACTGGCAGGACTAAGATTTAGCATAATAAATAGCTAACTACAGGACACAACCTTGCTAGAGGAGAGGGTTTCATGTAAATAGTGATTTAACGATCTGAAACCCTATGAGTCAGATTACCCAATTGCGGCAACCATTGCAGCTTTTACTCGACTGCGCGAATCGCCTCTTTAAAAATGGCACAGACCCAGAACCTAGCGCTAGAGCATCTGAGTGATCAGCAGCGTCAAGTTGCAGCAGGTTTACCAGTTTTGGGCGGTTCCTAATCTTAATCCTGCAATGCCGTCACCGCATAGGACTGGAACCGCGATCGACATAGGTTCTCCCATTGATGAGATTTCTGAGCGATCGTTTCCCCATCACTTTGCTAAAGGCTCTGATTTCTATCAGCGTCGCCAGATTCTAAACCAGGCGATGATCACAAGAGGTTTATGTATGGAATTTCGCCCGATTAGAACTGAAGCAACTTATCAGGAAGCCCTGCGAGAGATCGAGCTACTATTTGACGCAGCCCCAAATACCCCTGACTATGACCGACTAGATGTGCTCACCACCTTAGTGGAAGCCTATGAGAAAGCACATTTCCCGATCGCACTGCCTGATCCGATCGAGGCGATCCAATACTATATGGATACTCGTGGATGGTCGCGTCGTGACTTAGAACCCTGTCTTGGAAGTCGGGCTAGGGTATCTGAAGTCTTATCCCGTAAACGTTCTTTAACACGGGAGATGATTCGGAGGCTGAATCAAGAATTGGGGATTCCGGCTGAGATTCTAATCCAGCCCTATGAATCTGTACAAACCTCCGCTTAGTAATGCTTATGTGCTCAGATCGCGGCAGGTGAGGAGGAGCATTAGTTTTTCAGACTCCAACGCTCAAGTATGGCGATCGGATTCAGGCTTGAATGATGGACAAGAAAACCTAGTCCAACTCTTTACCACGAAGTATGGGCGAGTTTGAGAGCAGTTTGGGTGAAAGTCCGATCGGTGGGGTTAGAAGAAAGGATCGCCTTGAGGCTATGTGAGAATCGCTTATGTGTGCAGTCTGTAGCTCTCGAAGCTTACTCTTACCAAATCTACCCCTCTAAAAAAACCTCTGAAAATCCAGTTAAGTACAAAAGACCTCAAGACAGCCACAGACAATTGGAACGTATTAGCGAATAGTAAAAATAAAAACAAGAATTACTGCATTCCTACAAGTATTGAGGAGTATAAAAGGTTTGATATATATGCAGCCCAGTTAAAAATTGATTTTAGAGGTTGGATTTTGCTGGAAAACGCAATAACATCACTTAACAAAGTTGTTAATATAGTTTATGAGTCCTCTGAATTAAAGGGCGTAGTATGTTACGAAACAGTTCACACGGCTGTAAAGAAAGAGTTAGAAGTAGAGATTTCTGCTAGAGAGAAAGATCCAAAGAGCAAAAGAGAATTTGCTGAGATCTTAGAAAGCATTCAACAATCTATTGATGACAAAGTTAGCCATTTTGACTTCTTTTTTGCAGTTGAAGGATTGGAGTTAGAAAACCTTGAAAAAATTAGTTGTGGTAAGGTTGAAATCTTTGTCTTTAATCAAGAATTGTGCGATCAGTTGATTACCGCTCATCTTCGAGCAGCCGATTCACCGACTCCAAAAACGTTAGTACGTACCCAAGATTTTTTTGATGAGAACTTTCTGAATCGCTTATGTATAAAGTCTACTGCTTACGGAGACACTGATATTGCCCGTAAAAAAGCTTACAGACAAGCACGAGAGTTAATAAACTATTTCAGATACATCCTCTGTTTATTCATACACGATAGAGTTTCGGAGCAGATGATAAAAATAAACCTTCTATCTGAAGCATATAGTAATAGTGAAAAAACTTTAATTAGAAGGGATAAAGATAACGCTGTTATTTTAGTTTCTGGTCGTGGTCGCAAACCTCTGCAAACATTTTCTGTTGGTAAAAATCGCCTCGAAGATTTATCTTCTAACGGTTTCTTAGATGACTTCATTGCAATTATTAATGCTTCTTCTCAAACACATTTAGAAGGATGTATTTTAACTGCAATCTACTGGATAGGCGAAGCTCAAAATGAAGCTGATCTAGACGTATCTTTTCTAAAATATTGGACTGCATTAGAGTGTATGTTTTCTGAAAAGAATTATACAACTAAATCTCTGGCTAAAGGAGTTGCGACGATTAATGCCTTTAGCAGCTATGAGTTCATCAAGATTGAAGATGCAAAAGAAACATACAAGAACGTAGTAGCTCTGTATGATAAGCGCTCAGATATTATTCATAGAGGGATGAATTATCTGGCTAATCAAGTAATTAGTGAAGGTGATGTTTCTAAAATTTGTAAATATACAGCTTGGAGTATTCTTAGCTTATTTGATTTACGCTCTATTGGTTATACAGAAATGCATGAGGTTGTCAATCAAATCAACAGGTTATACGCAAAATGGAGCGTTTAATATTTTTAAGACTTGTATACAATGATACTTAACTGACCGTACCATAAGCTCGTCAGACTCGAAGCCCAAAATCAAATTTTAGATACGATCGCTCCATCAGGAGATCGAGCCTACCAAATATCCGACATCCATAACGTAAAACCGAGCAAAACGTCCTCGCCAGACAAACTTTGAGGATTGTCTAATACATCCACTGACAGATCGAGGCGATAGATTTCAACTTGACGAGTCTGACGATTAATCAACCAGCCCAACCGTGCGCCATTGTCAAGATATTCCTGCATTTTGGCTTGTAGGGTTGCCAGATTATCGCTAGGCGACAGCAGTTCGACGACAAAATCGGGACAGATAGGCGCAAATCGCTGCTGTTGTTCTTGACTGAGCGCGTTCCAACGATCGAGCCTCACCCAAGCAGCATCAGGAGAACGATCGGCACCGTTGGGCAGCTTGAATCCCGTTGAAGAATCGAAGGCAATTCCAGAGGCATCTTGATCTGACCAGCTAAAAAGCCGTTGGTTAAATCTGCCGTTGCGGTTGCCTGTTTCGCTGCCAGTCGGGGACATGATGACAAGTTCTCCGGTAGCGGTGCGTTCAAATCTCACATCTCGATTGGCTTGACAGAGTTTATAGAACTGCTGGTCGGTCAAGTCAATAATGGAGTTGAGTTGAATGGTGAGTGCTGTCATAGGGGCTGGGGAGTGAGCATGACGCGATCGTAGAGCCTCGATCGGGCTGATAGGAGTCTAGACTGACGATCGCTTCTACCAAAACTTGAAGAAACTTCAGAAATAAACTTCGGGTTTTGAAGGATAAGCTCTGACGTTCAGCTCATCATTCAAAACCCAAAAACCGTTTACTCTTCGACTTTCACCGAGATAATTTTGTCACCCTGCCGAATCGCGTTGACGACATCCATATCTTGGGTTTGCCCAAAAGTGGTGTGCTGTCCGTCGAGGTGAGGTTGAGGAGAATGACAAATGAAAAACTGACTTCCGCCCGTGTTGCGACCAGCATGAGCCATTGACAGCGTTCCTGCCAAATGCTTATTTTTGTTGATCTCGCAGTTGATTTTGTAACCAGGGCCGCCCGTCCCAGTTCCTAGCGGACAGCCGCCTTGAACCATAAAGTTAGGAATGACCCGATGAAACTTGAGACCATCGTAAAATCCTTTGTTTGCCAGTTCTACGAAGTTCTCGATCGTTTTAGGCGCGTCTTGATCAAACATATCAAGATGAATCGTGCCCTTGTCGGTTTCCATTATTATCCGAGTCATAGAGTTGCTCCTTGTTTTGCACCCTAAGATCCTACAACTTGATGGAGTGATGGGGTCAAGCAGATTCAGGATTAAGTTTGCTCATTTCCCAGGTGGTGTAGGTGCCGATCGGACTCCAAAGCAAATAAGGCACTAACAAGAGCGCCGCCGTACCAGATATCGGCATCACAAAAAACGTCAGGATCAACCCTAATAGAAACCCCACCCCGCCGATAATGGTGCCATAGTTGAGCCGCCGCGTCCACAACATCACCGGAGAATAGAGGACGATTACCACCTCTACCAGCAGGTAAAACGCCATTAATGCCCAGCTTTGGGTACTCTCCCACACGATGTAGGCTGACCACGCTCCACAGATGAAGACGATCGTCCAGATCACCGGGATTAAAGCTTCAAAAGTTAGCCAACTGGGACGGCGCAATCGTGCAAACCACTTGATGTCTTTGGGTTTAATGACTCCACTCCCGAAGGCAACGAGAAATGTGACTGCTCCGATTATCATCCACGACTTGATCATGTCTCTGACCCTAAATAAAAACGCTTGAAGACTTTCCAATTCATCAAGCATTATTGTGTAAGAAATTCCTGCAAGTACCATCAATCTTTAGATGCGATCGCTACCCTACCTAAAGAATGAACCTAACCGAATGTCAGACGAGTTTTTTCGCTTCGTTGCAAGCAACTTGTGCCCCCTAAATCTCCCAAAGTTGGGGGACTTTGAGCCAAGACTTCCGGTTTCAAAGTCCCCCAAAATGGGGGATTTAGGGAGCTTCTCGGCTCCCAATCGAAGCCAGCCCCTTTAGTCGAACTGACTTTAACCGAAGATGTCGCCAAAAAACTCGATCGCTTCTTTCAGCGAGGCAATGAAACTATCAATCTCCTCACGAGTGTTGTAGAAATACAAACTAGCTCGTGCAGTCGATTGAGCTTTGAGGTGGCGGTGAAGCGGCTGGGTGCAGTGATGCCCCGCCCGAATTGCAATTCCTGCCTGATCCAGAATCGTAGACAAATCGTGAGGATGCACTTCACCTGCCGTAAATGCCGCTAATGCCGCTCGTCCGCTGCCATCTGCATTTGGCTGAGGCCCATAAATGCGAAGCTCAGGAATCTCTTTGAGTCGGTGAAAAAGATACGCGGTAAGTTCTTCTTCGTAGGCGTGAATCTGGTTCATGCCAATGTTGGTCAAATAATCAACGGCAGCACCTAGCCCGATCGCTTCTGCAATGGCTGGAGTTCCGGCTTCAAATTTGTGAGGCAGATCCGCATACGTGGCGTGATCTAAAAAGACATCAGCAATCATCTCGCCGCCGCCGAGAAAAGGAGGCATCGATCGCAGCAGATCCAGTTTGCCGTAGAGAAAGCCAATCCCAGTCGGGGCGCACATTTTATGACCCGAACCGACCAGCCAATCACAGTCGATGTCTTGCACGTCGATCGCCATGTGAGGCAAACTCTGACAGGCATCCACTAGGACTTTGGCACCGTAGCGATGCGCTTCTGCACAAATTTCTTTAACGGGATTAACGCAGCCCAATGTATTCGAGACGTGGACGATCGAAACAATCTTTGTCTTGTCCGATAACAAAGATTTGAACTGCTCAAAATCAAATTCTTCTGTCTCGGTCAGTCCCACAAACTTCAGCACGGCTCCCGTTCTCTGAGCTAGCATCTGCCACGGAATCAGATTGCTGTGATGCTCCATCACCGACAGAATGATCTCGTCCCCAGACTTTAAGGTGCTGCCCCACGAATACGCCACCAGGTTAATCGCTTCGCTGGCGTTGCGCGTGTAGACAATTTCTTGCCGAGAAGCCGCATTCACAAAGGCGGCAACTTTATCGCGGGCACCTTCATAACCATCCGTCGCCCGTGAACTCAGCGTGTGAACGCCGCGATGCACGTTAGCGTTATCGAATTCGTAATAGTGACGCAGCGCGTCGAGAACCGCGATCGGTTTCTGTGAGGTCGCCGCATTATCGAGATAAACCAACGGCTTGCCGTGAATCTGCTGGTGCAGAATCGGGAAGTCTGATCGCACTTTGGCGGCAATGGTCTTTTCTTGAATAATAGTCATCTTAAAGGGATGGGGGCTGAGGGATTTAGAGGTGTTGAGTTCGGATGGTGTTAGTTAGATTGGCTTTGAGAGACGCGACGGGAATGTGATTGATGATCTCGATCGCAAACGCATAAGTCAACAATTTACGGGCTTCTGCTTGGTTTAAGCCTCGGCTTTGCAGATAAAACACTTCATCGTCTTCGAGCTGGCTGACCGTTGCGCCGTGGGCACACTTAACGTTATCGGCAGTGATTTCTAGCTGAGGTTTTGTATCGACTCTGGCTCTCGGAGAAAGGAGCAAATTGCGGCTAAGTTGAGCGGCGTTCGTCAACTGTGCAGCCTGCGGGACGGAGACTTTGCCGTTGAAGATGGCATGAGCGCGATCGCCCACAATACATTTCTGCACCTGATCGCTCGTCCCATAAGGTTTAGAAAATGCAATCTTGGTGTGAATGTCGCCGACTTGTTCGCCGTTGATCATCGTCAGTCCGTTGAGCGTGGTCTGCGTCTGCTCACCCGTTTGATAAACCTCTAAATTGTGGCGAGAAATCTTAGCACCCAAGCTAATCGCATTGCAGATATAGCGAGAATCACGAGCTTGAGACACCGCAGTTTTGCCAATATGAAAGGCAGCCTCACTTTCTCTCTGAACTCTAGTGTGACTCACCTGCGCGTTTTCAGCGATCGCGATCTCCGTCACGGCGTTGGTGAAATATCCGCCATCGCCGATCGTCGCATACTCTTCAACTAGCGTCAGACTGCTGCCCGATTCTGCAATCACGAGACAGCGAGGATGAGCGATCGTGGCGGTGTCTCCAGTCGTGGACACAAACAGAAGTTGAATCGGCGTTTCGACACTCTGATTTTTGGGGACATGGACGATCGCGCCATCGATCAGACTTGCTGTATTCAGCGCAGTAAACACTTCTTCTGCGCCCTGCTGCTTTGCCAAATAATTCTGCAAAGACGGCAAAAACTGGACTCCGACGCTTAAGTTTGTGACTAAAACGCCTTCTGGCAAATCGTCTACAGCCGATAGATCAGGGGCGTAAGTTCCGTTCACAAACACGAGGCGACTGTTGACCGCTTCAGGCAAAATAAACGATTCGATTTGAGCAAAACTAATCGTCGGCTGATCGTGAATCGGTTGGAAATTGATCTGCACCAGCGATGACAAATCTGTAAATCGCCATTCTTCGTCGCGTGTGGTGGGAATGGCTAATTCTTGAGCGATCGCCAACGCTCGATCGCGCACTCCCTGCAACTCAGCCAGGTCTTCTGGCAATTCAGGGCGTAACTTCAGCAACCCAGCGAGATAGGCGGCGCGATCAACTCTCGCTTTTAGAGTTGGTTCGATCGTCTCAGTAGCGGTAGACACTTCAATACTCATCGCGCTACCTCCGCCGCTTCTTCCTCGCGCACCCATTCATAACCGCGTGCTTCTAGCTCAAACGCCAGTTCTTTGCCGCCTGTGGTGAGAATGCGTCCGCCTTCCATAACGTGGACAAAATCGGGGACGATGTAATCCAGCAAACGCTGATAGTGAGTGATCATCAAAATCGCGTTGTCAGACTTTCTAAGCTGGTTGACTCCGTTGGCAACAACTTTCAGCGCATCGATATCTAAACCGGAATCGATTTCGTCGAGAATGCCAAGCTTAGGTTCTAACAGTGCCATTTGCAGAATTTCGTTGCGCTTTTTCTCACCGCCAGAGAATCCTTCGTTCACACTGCGGCTGAGGAAAGCGGCATCCATTTTCAGCAGATCTAACTTAGTGCGAACTAACTCATCAAAGTCAAACGAATCGAGTTCTTCTAAACCTTCTTGTTTGCGCTTGGCGTTGTAGGAGACGCGCAAAAAGTCCAGATTGCTGACACCTGGAATTTCTAACGGATATTGGAAGGCGAGAAACACACCGGATTTTGCCCGATCGTCCGGCTCCATTTCCAGCAAATTCTGTCCTCTAAAAGTAACCTCGCCTCCCGTCACTTTATAAGCTGGATGCCCCGCCAAAAGCTTAGAAAAGGTACTTTTTCCTGACCCATTCGGACCCATAATCGCGTGGATTTCACCCGCCTTAATTTCTAGATTCAACCCTTTAAGGATCTGAGTATCGCCTACATCTGCGGTCAAATCTTTAACCGATAAAATCACTTCGCTGTTTTCGTTAATCACACACTGACCTCTCGATGAATTCTCTACAGTTGACTAATTCTTTTTAGAATTTTAAACACTTCATACAAGTCGTTGCGATTACGCATAGCGAACTGTTCTGATGTTGAATATTTAGCTGTCTCGCCTCTGACCAATTTGACAAAAATATAATCACTTCCCGACGCGATCATGCCGAAACCAGGTCGATCGGGGTGAGGACTCGTCAGCATATAAGACAGCAGTTGAGCGAGTCCGGCTTCGATCGAGAAGGATGCCCTTTTCGACTCGATCGCCATCACCCAAAATTGCTCTTTGATCAACAGAATATCAATCTGTCCTCGAACGATTGTTCCTTCATCTTCGGCAGTGATTTCAATTGATTTTTCTGCCTTAATTTGGAAGGGAGGAAGATAAAACCCTGCAAGAAAGAAGAGTGGACTCAACACGGCAAGCTGAATCGTTTTCTCAATCAGAGGCGGATCGATCAGTAATGAGATTGAAGTAACCTTCTCTCACTCTGTCCAGAGAGTCTTTCTCGAATTTGGTGAGACTCGGTAAGTCTTCTTGCCACTCTAAAAAGAACTGCTCATCTTGAACGAGTTGCAGCTTAAAGTTGTCCATCAAGTCACGCAGAGTGACATCCTTTGCTTGCAGAGTTTCTACCATTCTTCCTTATCCCACGCTGCCTTCAAGCTTGAGGCTGAGGAGCCGATCGGCTTCAACCGCAAACTCCATCGGCAGTTGGTTAAACACATCCTTGCAAAAGCCGCTAATCATCATTGAGATCGCGTCTTCGGGCGAGATGCCGCGCTGGCTAAAGTAAAACAACTGGTCTTCCCCAATCTTGGAGGTGGACGCTTCGTGTTCGACTTTGCCCTGGTTGTTTTGCACCTGAATGTAGGGGAATGTGTTTGCTTGGGCACGATCGCCAATCAGCATCGAGTCGCATTGCGAATAGTTGCGCGCCCCTGTGGCTTTCGGTCCGATCTTCACCAAACCGCGATAGCTGTTGTGCGACTGACCCGCCGAAATCCCTTTTGAGATGATCGTGCTGCGGGTGTTTTTGCCGATGTGGAACATCTTGGTTCCGGTGTCGGCTTGCTGGTGGTGATTGGTCAACGCCACTGAGTAGAACTCACCGACAGAGTTATCGCCGACTAGTACACAGCTTGGATATTTCCAAGTGATAGCAGAACCCGTCTCAACCTGTGTCCAGGAGATTTTGGAGTTCACACCCTGGCACAACCCGCGCTTGGTGACGAAATTGTAGATGCCGCCTTTGCCATTCGCGTCACCCGCATACCAGTTCTGCACCGTGGAGTATTTGATGTCAGCGTTATCGAGGGCAACTAGCTCAACCACTGCCGCGTGAAGCTGATTGGTGTCAAACATCGGAGCCGTGCAGCCTTCGAGATAGCTAACCTGACTACTTTCTTCAGCAATAATCAACGTCCGCTCAAACTGACCCGAATCGCCATTATTGATGCGGAAGTAAGTAGACAACTCCATCGGGCACTTCACGCCTTTGGGAATGTAGACGAAAGAGCCGTCACTAAACACAGCCGAGTTAAGCGCTGCGAAGTAATTGTCGCCAACGGGAACGACGCTGCCCAAATACTTCTTGACCAATTCGGGATACTCCCGCACGGCTTCAGAGATCGAGCAGAAGATCACGCCATCTTTAGCGAGCTTTTCTTTAAAGGTGGTGGCAACCGAGACGCTATCAAAAATCGCATCGACTGCTACATTACTGAGGCGCTTTTGCTCAGAGAGAGAAATGCCTAGCTTTTCAAAAGCCTCTAGCATTTCTGGATCGACTTCATCCAGGCTCTTTTTCTTTTCTTTGAGCTTGGGCGCAGAATAATAAATGATGTCTTGATAATCGATCGCCGGATATCCCACATGGGCCCAATCTGGCTCAGTCATTTTAAGCCATTGCCGATATGCCTTGAGTCGAAACTCCAGCATAAAGTCTGGCTCTTCTTTTTTGGCAGAAATCAGCCGCACCATCTCTTCGCTCAACCCACGAGGAATGGTATCGGATTCGATATCAGTGACGAACCCATATTTGTAAGGCTGGTTAACCAGATTTTGAACAGTTGCACTACTCATCGATCGTGTTCTCTTTTCTCAAGGGCGAGGAAGGGCTTAGGGATCAGAAATCTGATCCACAACCCTGATTAGCTATGGTTGGTCGTGGCACGAATTTCGTCAAAGGTGATGGCTTGCATCTCACCTGCAAAATCGTTGTCTGGGGTCAGAAACAGCAAACAGTGGCACTCTTTGCGCTCACGCATGGGGACACAGGGGCAGTTCCAATAAGCGGCTGAGACTTCGGCTTCTTTGTCTTCATAGTGGCGACAGGGGCAAAGGGGAGCGCCCAAGTCATCTTTATGCTTGGCAAGCCCTTCAATCACAACAGCCGTCACGCCGGGATCGACGCAGAAATAAGTGCCTGTGCGCTTGGCGTAGGTTTCTGAAAAGTGCCTCATCGCTTCGAGGCTTTTATCTGATGCTTGGGTGTTTGGGATTTCTGTATTCATAACCAGAACGACACTACATCCAATAGATCTTATAATTAAAACAACATCTTTGTTGCTCAACTTCCATTCTAAGGTACTTTAGCAACAATAACGTTGTTTAAGTCAAGTTTTTTGTCTTAGATTTCTGTGAGCTTTAAGATGACCACGACTCAACAGCCCTCTACCAAACAAGATATCTTGCATCAGCTTTTGAAGCAGGGTCAATCAACCGCTCAAGAATTGGCGGAACAGTTGCAGGTGAGTCCGCAGGCAATTCGCCGCCATCTCAAAGATTTGGAGACGGAAGGGCTAATCTTGCATCAAGCGATGCAGACGGGGATGGGTCGTCCCAATCATGTCTACACCTTGAGTCGAGAGGGTCGATCGCAGTTTCCCGATCGCTACAATGATTTTGCGGTTTCTCTCCTCGATACGCTGGCAGAAACGGTCGGGCGCGATCAAGTGAGTTTGATTCTTCGCAGACAATGGGAGCGCAAGGGCATCGAATATCGGGAGAATTTGGGCGCGAATGATTTGTGCGATCGCGTCAACAAGCTTGTAGAGCTACGGCGATCGGAAGGCTATATGGCAGAATGTCACGAGATCGACCCCGATACGACTCCCAAATTTGTATTGACTGAATATAACTGTGCAATTTCTCAAATCGCGGAGTCGTTTCCGAGCGTTTGCGGTCACGAGTTAGAAATGTTTGAGTTAGCCTTGCCAGATTGTCGGGTCGATCGCACCCACTGGCTCGTCAAAGGTGAGCATCGCTGCGGCTATCTAATTCAGCCCAAATAATCGGAGTTTACGGCTTTTAGATCGATCGGCGCTTAGGCAGAACGTTCGGATGACGAGCCTGTCTGATAAGATAGCGGCGTTGTTACCCTAAGTACATCTTTGAGCCAGTCGATCGATCTACCTAAAGTCGATGATTTTTTGCAAGAGCTAGCCACTATTCAGCAAACAGGTTCTAAGCGAATCGCCTTGCTGGGTTCTCGTCATGTGCCCATCACTCATCAAAACTTGATTGAGACGATGAGCTATGCCCTAGTGTTAGAAGGAAATCGTCTGATTACATCCGGCTCTACCGGAACCAACTTCGCAGCCATTCGGGGTGCGCTGCGTGCCAATCCTAGCCTGCTGACGGTGATCTTGCCCCAAACGATGGATCGCCAACCTCGCGAATCTCGCGAACAGCTTGAAAACGTCATGCATTTAGTCGAAAACCCTGAGAACAATAGTCTTTCTCTAGCCGAAGCCAGCGCTTTGTGTAACCAGGAAATTATTTCTCGGTGTCAGCAGTTGATCGGTTTTGCGTTTCACGACAGCCGCACGCTACTGCAAACCTGCCAGGATGCAGAAGATCAGCGCAAGATTGTGACCTTATTTTATTTCGATTAGGAAATTAGACATGAGCGTGTTTGGACTGTCTACCTCGACGATCTTGCTGAGTGCGATAGCGGCGGCTGCCGTGTTGGTCTATCTGCCCTTTCTCGTGGTGGGATATGCCCGCGTCACGATCGGCTATGACAAAGAAATGAGGGCGGCTCCCCGCGCTGCGTTTGACAAACTTCCTGCCTTTGGTCAACGGGCAACGTGGGCACATCAAAACTCGTGGGAGTCGTTTATGTTGTTTAGCGTCGCAGCGCTAATGGCTTATGTGACGGGTCAAACCTCTGAATCGGTCACTTGGGCAGCCGTTGCTTATCTCCCCATTCGATTGGTCTACTCAGCCGCCTACATCTTCAACGTGCCTATACTCCGTTCTTTAATGTTTGCCCTTGGCTCAACGTGCATTTTTACCTTGATTGCAGCGAGCATTAGCAGCACTATTAAAGGATAGTTGCCCTGTCCCCTGTCCCTTATTTTCCTATGGCTTCTACTTTTTCTTTTGATGTGGTCAGTGACTTCGATCGCCAAGAACTCGTTAACGCGGTTGATCAAACCAATCGAGAGATCATTGCTCGTTATGATCTCAAAGACACCAAGACGACTTTAGAACTGGGTGAAGACGCGATCGTCATCAACACCGACAGCGAATTTACCTTAGATGCAATTCAGACCATTCTGCAAATCAAGTCTGCCAAGCGCAATCTATCGCTCAAGATTTTTGATTATGGCAAAGTAGAGTCTGCTGGTGGCAATCGAGTCCGGCAAGAGATCAAGCTTAAAAAAGGACTCACGCCAGAAGTTGCCAAGCAGATCACCAAGCTGATTCGAGACGAGTTTAAGAAGGTGCAAGGCTCGATTCAAGGCGATGCGGTGCGCGTTTCTGCTAAAGCGAAAGATGATCTGCAAGGCGTGATGCAGCGCTTAAAGCAGGGAGATTATCCGATGGCGTTGCAGTTTAACAACTATCGGTGAGCAGACTTTTTGGGAATCGATCGCTCAAAAATGATTTTCGAGTGAGTTCTGCGATCGTCGGTTGGGCACAATAGTTGCGGTCTAATGATTTCAAACATCGCTAGACCGAAAAAACAATTACCTAAGAGAATAATTATGCCTAAGCGTCGGTTGCCAACCAGAGGCACTCAAAGTCAAGTTGCGCTAGAACCAGAAGTCGCGATCGCGGCGATCGCCATCTTTGCTGCCTATGCAGACGGGGAAGATGTCAACGAAGACGAAGGCTATGCCCTCGATGAAATGCTTTCTGGCATTAGCTTATACGAAGATTTTTCAGACGAAGACCTGCACGAATTGGGTGCCAAAGTCGGCGCACTTGTGCAAGAAGAAGGCGCAGACGCAGTGTTTGCCCAAGCAATCGAGTCTTTGCCCGATCGCGACCTCAAAGAAGTTGCCTTTATCGTCACGATGGCAGTTCTCGCGGTGGATGGTGAAATGCCCGAAGCTGAAGAAGAATACTTAGAAGATTTGCGTCAGGCGCTCAAAATCTCTGACGATCGTGCTCAAGAACTGATGGATGAAGTGTTTTCTGACGAGGAAGAGGAATAAAGTGTATTGAGCGATCGTAGGGAGCTTTCAAATTTGCTCCCTACTTTTTATTGAATTTAATATGTGAATATCTATTCATACGTTATGATGAAAACACAAACCAAAGGAGATCAATTATGACTGCCGTTACCCAAATGAAATGTGCTTGTGAACCTTGCCTGTGTATTATTTCTACAGAAGGCGCAGTTCAAAAAGATGGCAAGCTCTATTGCAGTGAAGTCTGCGCCGATGGTCACCCCAACGGGCACGGCGACTGCGGACACAAAGGCTGCACCTGCTAGATCGAAATAAAGGGCAAAATGAAAACTTGTAGGTTTCCTCTTGCCCTTTCCCAATTTTTCTCGACTCAGTTTATTCTAGATTGTGGCTAAATCGTAAGCGATCGCTCTAGATCCTGGTTGGGTCGATCGTGTTTTGCGAAGTTATGCAGCGGCTTCTCCTGAGTCGTTCTTGAGAAGTTTTAGAAGGTCTTGGGCGGCGGCATGACTTTCGTAGGGCGACCAGATTTCGATGATGGGCAGTACGCCATCGACTTCTGGCTTTTGAGACTCTAGAAGTTTTACAAAGTTAATGACTTGCTGTTGTTGATGGACTGGGAGCTTACGCCACTTCTCGACAAGTTGCTGTTCAGACATGGGGTTCTTCGATCGCCGCAGCACCCATTATAAAAAGCTGAACTGTGAAAGCGATCGCTCAGTAAAAGGTCTCGATTATTTATCTTGGTCAATCGATCTGATTACAATGTGTGCAGAAGCCTCCTTAAATAAGAGATAGGGTATGGGAGAAATCAATGGATAGTTTGATAGAGCAACTCAATCTAAAACTGCTTCAGTGGCAACCAGAAATTGCTCAGCAGGTGAGACAATCTGTGGCAGAAATCATTGAATTAGCAGACCAAGATGTGCTAGATATTTCGCGTTCTCGATCGGTTGAACAGGAAGTTTTGGATCTGCTTGATGAGAACGAAACCTGGTGATGTCTGGTTAGCTGATTTGGGTTTGGCAGCTAAAGTGCGCCCTGTGGTGATTGTCTCTCGCGATGACCCAGATCCGCCCAGAGCTTTGGTGATTTATGTGCCTCTCACGACTCAAAATTGAGGAAGTGCCTACGAGGTGATTCTACCAAAGCTTTCGTTTTTGAACCGTGATTCCATAGCAAATGTTCAAGGTTTGGGATCAGTGGCTCGTGCCAGGTTAGAACGTAAATTAGGCAAGCTGCCAGATGAAGTGATGCAGGAGATCAAACAGACGATCGCCTTTGCATTAGATTTAGATTTGGATGATTTGGAGTAGCGATCGCTCCTCATCTCTCTAGTTTGATCTCGGTTCGCGGTGGCATTTTTCTAGTTCTGGGATGCCTTGTAGGGGGTTGCGGGCTTGGTAGTCTTTGTGTTGTCCGTAAAACCAGAGGAGGGTGCAGGGGAGAACGATCGCGCCCCACAACAAAGCCACTTGCCACCCAGAGAGAAAGTTTAGGAATGCCAGGGTTGAATAGCAAACAGTAATAGGCAACCAACAGAAGAATGGAAACGCCAACGCTGCGAAAAATCTACGATAATTTGGTTTATTTTTTTCTCTACCCCAAACTTCGACACCAGCAACAGCGATAGCGACAACAACATCAACAGTAAGAGCAGAATCAATACCAGCATCAATAACGATAGCAATAGAAACAGAAACAGCAACAAAAAAACCAATAAAAATTTTATCCTTAGTCATAATCTCAGACAAAATTTTAATTCCAGCCCACACTAAACGCTGTGTATACAATCGGTGCAGTTCAATCAGAAATATAAATATGCCGAATAAACCGAAGTTGACGAAGAGATCGGGGGCAAATTTTTCTTCAATGCCTCGCCGCAGCAAGATCCAGAAATAAACAATCACCAGGCTATTCAATCCAAACAGCCAGGATGTCCAGTTTTGTGGCAACTGGAATGGCAAGTAAAACATTTGGATGAGTGCTACAGCAGACAGTAACAAAGCACACCCCAGAATGACGCGATAGTGCCAACCTGTTTTGAATCGATACGTCATTCGTCTGAAGAGCCGTGACCAATCGCCTTTGTTGGGCTTCCGTCCTTTGATTAATCGACTTAGCAAATCAAGCTGTAGCTTCGGTGGAAGACTGGAGAGCAGAAACACCCATCTAGAACGAGATTGTTGAATGCCTAATAGATTGTTCACTTCCTGTCTAATTAGTTGTTCGATGTCTGGTGTAATGGTTTGTTGTTCGAGTAGTGCTTCTGCTTGAGAACTTAACTTTTTGGGTAGATCAACTTGTTGACGAAGCGCGATCGCACACACCGGAATCACCAAACGCGGATCAAGTTTCAAGGGAGTCAGCGCTGTCTCGATCGGAGCTTCCTGCAACAAATAGGCGATACGATTAGCTACGATCGACAAACCAGTTGATTCATTAAACGGCTCCCAGACCCAACTCAGCAGAAGTTTATCGTCGAGTTGCCATTGTTCAAGCTGACACTCTCGAAATGCCTCCTCCACTTCTAGCTGAGAAATTAGTGTTGCCAAATGCCAAGTAGTGCGCCCAGACATTGCTGCATCCGAATGCCACAAAAAAGGAACCAGCCTTTTAGCAGCTTCCGGTGTCCCAATTCTCGCCAAATCATTCAGTGCATTCTGATTGCCCGACTCCGCCAACTCTTTGAGCGCTGGAACCGCCAAATCTCCCATCCGAATCAACGGTTGTCGCACTTCTGATGAGTAATGATTAGCTAAAACTTGAGCCGCAGCAGGTAGATTGGTCAACGATAAAGCATTCGCCGCCGCGATTCGTCGATCGCTTCTTCCACTCCCCAAACTCGCCTCCAAAAACCGAAAAACCGCCTCTCCTCTAGACCGAGTATTCGCCGCCACTGCCGCAAACGCCTGCACGATCGCTTCCCCTTCTGCCACTTCCCCCAATCGCCCTTTGAACGATTCAATAATCCGATCTGCCAAAGCCTGATCGACCTGTTGAGCATCCGCCAAACACTCAAAAGCGGCGATCGCATCGATCTGATAAATCCGCTCAATCAGCGAAGTACTGTTTCCCACCAACCCACACCAAAGTTTGATCGGTTCCCGCCACGCGCTCGCGTCTGCCCCAAATCGAGCCACCAGATCATCGGCGCGATCGCGAAACTGATCCGCTACAAAAAATTCCTGCAACGTCAAATGAGCAAACTGATAGCGATCGCCTCCACCAATTTCCTCCAGCAAACCACTGCGATCGATCACTTCTTTCAGCAAAGGCTTTGTATCTTCGACCGCATCCAGATGCAGATTCGGCAAAATCAACGCAACTTGAGCAAACACGTACTGACAATCGAGACTGCGGCGATCTCTCCCCTGTTGTTCTTGCAGACAAGCCGCCAAGTGCCGCAGCACCAGACGTTTATCTCGTATCTCATAAACATTTGGAGTCTGACGTTGGCGATCCCACTCTCCCAGTAGATATTTTGTTGATTCTTGGTAAAACTCTGCTCGCGAATGGGGCAGCTCAAACGGCGTATCGCAATACAAATAGGCAGTGATTGTCAGCAACAACGGATTTCGTGCCAGTTTGAGAATAAGAGGACGAGCGCGCAAAGTCTGCATTAACTGATCGATCGACTTCTCTGGCGGCATCACCCAAGCCTTGAGAAACCGCCGCATCTCCACGTCAGTAAAGTCAACAACTTCTAGAGTGAGATCGACGTGATCACTAAATTCACCGTGATAGACCTGCGATCGACAAGTCATCACAAACCGACACTTTTTATGGGTACCAAGAAAATCTTTGAGCTTTTGAATGACGGACGATCGGACGGCGCTGCCCACTTCATCCAGCCCATCCAACAGCAGCAAAATCGTTCCCTTATCCAACGCCTGTTGCAAAAAGTTCTTCCCATCCGGAAAATCCTCTCGCTCCAGCGCCTTCACCAACTGCGGCAAAATCTCAGACCCATCACTCAATCGATACAGTTCTAAAAAAACCGCCACAGGCTGATCCGACAACTGCAACCGTCCTTCTGCCTCACTTAGTATTAAATACTTGAGCAGCATCGACTTGCCCGATCCCGGTTGCCCCGTCACCATCAATCGCCTGTGGCTAGAAACCGCCTGAAACGCATCATTTTGGTTACCCTTCACCTTCAGCGGCACATACACATCCTGCATTTTGAGCGGTCGATCAGGGCGAAACGGAATCTTGAGTTCGCGATATTTATCAATCAACGCCTGATGATATTTCTTTAACGCAATGCCCCAAAAAAGTTTATTGCCTGCAAATCGGTCGTAGATTCTTTTCTCGATCGTCGTCGCCAGCATCGTCACCCATTGCTTGATCTTGTCCTGAAAAATGGCAGCCAAAAAAGCGACTACGGCAACCGCCCAACCGTTTTGGAACAAAATCTCACGCCAGTTCTGCTTTTTCTCTTTATTTTTTTGGCTATATTCCTGATCATAAATTTTGCCAATTTCACGATCGCTCAATCCCGGTGTTTTGCCGCCTCCATACTGTTTGATCGCGAATTCGGTGCGTCTGGGAATCTCCATTTCGACATCATCATCAGCAAACTTTTTAATCTCAGCGATCGTCGCATCTCGACTTGAAGGGGTTTGAGAATGCGTTGCCGTGACCGATCCGAACGTAAGCAGAAACGTTAGGGCAAAAACAAAGAGCCACTGACGCTGAAAAAGTTTATACATAGAGCAATCTCGCTAGATGTGGTTCGCGATACGCCACTACTCGTTAGCATAGACCTCCAATTTCTCAAAGAAATTGGAGGTCTGATATCGGCAA
Source organism: Phormidesmis sp. (assembly GCA_043772715.1). Taxonomy (GTDB): domain Bacteria; phylum Cyanobacteriota; class Cyanobacteriia; order Leptolyngbyales; family Leptolyngbyaceae; genus Phormidesmis_A. The sequence goes on from JAYVFW010000496.1 coordinate 21,475, forward strand.
ACTCTCTACAAGTTTGCCATCACTGATTTTGCGGCTGAGATCGTGCGATCGACATCCTCATCCGTGTGGGCAAGCGACGTAAAACCCGCTTCAAACTGAGAAGGCGCGAGATAAACCCCTCGCTCTAACATTCCGCGATGGAACCGCCCAAACTTAGCCAAGTCGCATTTCTTAGCATCTTCATAGTTATGAACCGGGCCTTCAGTGAAGAAGAAGCCAAACATACCGCTAATCGAACCGCCGCAAGCCGCATGACCCGTTTCTTTGGCGACGGTGAGCAGTCCTTGTGTGAGTCGGGTAGTGATGCGATCGAGCAACTCATAAGTCCCCGGTTGGCGCAGCAGTTCCAAGGTTTTGATCCCCGCAGCCATCGCGAGAGGATTGCCAGACAGTGTTCCCGCCTGATACATCGGACCTGCGGGGGCGACCATTGCCATAATGTCCTTACGTCCGCCATAGGCACCAACAGGCAACCCGCCACCAATCACCTTGCCCAGCGTTGTTAAATCGGGCGTAACCCCAAACTTCTCTTGTGCACCACCGTAGGCGATTCGGAACCCTGTCATCACTTCATCAAAGATCAGTAGCGCGTCGTTTTCACGAGTCAGTTCCCGCAGACCCGCCAGAAAGCCAGCATCAGGCGGAATAAACCCGGCATTGCCGACCACAGGTTCTAAGATCACGCCTGCAATCTCGCCAGGGTTGGCATCAAACAAAGCTTTGACCGCTTCCAAATCATTGAAAGGCGCAGTCAATGTGCTGTTAGTCGTCGATTTAGGAACGCCAGGAGAATCGGGTAATCCTAAAGTCGCGACACCTGAACCTGCCTTTACTAAAAACATATCGGCGTGACCGTGGTAGCAGCCTTCAAACTTGATGATTTTCTCACGTCCGGTAAATGCGCGCATCAGGCGCAAAACTGACATACAAGCCTCAGTGCCAGAATTAACAAACCGCACCATTTCCACACTAGGAACGGCATCGATTACCCTTTCAGCCAAGACATTTTCTAGCACATTGGGTGCGCCAAAACTGGTACCCTTCTCTAACGTTTCGTGAAGTGCTTTCAAGACTTCGGGGTGAGCGTGACCGCAAATCGCGGGGCCCCAAGAGCCGATGTAATCGATATATTGATTGCCATCGACATCCCAAGCGTATGCACCTTTGACGTGATCGAACACGATCGGTTGCCCACCCACTGACTTAAACGCTCGCACCGGGGAACTCACCCCACCCGGCATGAGCTTTTGGGCTGCGGCAAAGATTTCTTCTGATTTTGTTGTTCTCAAAGTGCCTGTGATCAAAGTTTTCTCCTTAAATTCATTGCGATCGCTCTGCACTAGTCGTAGACAGCACCACCTAAGTCTAATCATCGAAGATCTTCCTCAAGGTAGGCAGATTTCTAGTTAGAGCAAGCCATACTAACTAATTATCTCACTTACCGGAGGCGGCCAGGATGTCGTACCAAAACAATCAGGAGTTACCTGCGAGCATTCGCACTCAGCTTTCTGAAACGGCTCAACACTTCTACAGGGTAGCGTTTAACTCTGCTCTTCAGTGGTATGGCGAAGAGTCAAAAGCTCACCAAATTGCATGGAGTGCAGTCAGAAATCAAGCGGTTAGCTTGAATAGCGGAATCTCTCAAGAAGCCTGTCTTGAAGTGGTCAAAGTTGCCTGATTTTTTGAACTTTTGATGTCGGTTTTTAGATGGTAAATTTTTGAGGCATTTTGCCTCGCCCCTAGATTAGGAGAGTTTTCAAATTTAGATAACTAGAAAATTTTGGGAGTGCTATTTTGCTGAAGGGCAGTTGCTTTGCAGTTGCGCTTTGTGCCAATCGCGCTCACATTTTGCGTTTGAGTTAATAATAGACCTCCTGCACGAATAGAATTCTCGACGTAACCCACCTTTAGATCTTGCCCCCTAACCCCCAATTCTGGGGGAACCGGAGTTCAAAGTCCCCCAGAATTGGGCGATTTAGGGGCGTTCTCGGATTTATGCAGAAGGTCTAATGACCAAGTTTTGTTGTTGAAACAATTCAGAAGATTTGTCCAGAATCATCCGCCATCAACCGATCGCACAAGTGATATCGTGAACGAGTGACTTATCCGCTCGTGCCATGTCAGCTTCTGAATCTCTTTCCGCGCAATCCATTCCCGTTGAGAAAATCCAGTACGACGATCGGGGGTTAGTGCCTGCGATCGTCCAAGACTATCTTGATGGCACCGTCTTGATGATGGCGTGGATGAATCAAGAATCGCTGCAAAAAACTTTAGAGACAGGCGAAACCTGGTTTTGGAGTCGATCGCGCCAAGCATTTTGGAACAAAGGCGCAACGTCAGGACACACCCAAAAGGTAAAAGCGATTCGATACGACTGTGATAGCGATGCGTTACTCGTTACCGTCGAGCAGATTGGCGATATTGCTTGTCACACGGGAGAGCGCAGTTGTTTTCATCAAGTCAATGGCACCGTTACGCCTCCCCCTGCTGATACGCTGTCGCAAGTATTCGGGGTGATCTGCGATCGTCGCGACAATCCCAGCGAAGGCTCTTACACTCGCAAATTGTTGGATGGCGGTGACAACAAAATTCTCAAAAAAATTGGCGAAGAAGCGGCTGAAGTCGTGATGGCTTGCAAGGATGATGATGCGGATGCGATCGCAGGAGAAGCCGCCGATTTGCTTTATCACACGCTAGTCGCTCTGGCTTACCACAAAGTAGACCTCAAAGCCGTTTACCGCACATTGCAGGAACGCAGGAAGTAACATTTATTACCCAATGAAGGTAGTTATAATCGCAGGAGAACTGCGACTATAAGGAATTAAACGTTAGAGTCCTGAACCGCGATCGTAAGTGAGGATGTTTAATTTGGATATTTTGCCTTGTGATCTGCAAGAAATTCTCGCGATCGCCCAATCGATCGGTTGGGGTGTTGCTGCAATTCTTTTGGACGCGCAACGCACCTCATTTAGCATTGAGCAAGCGGGCGAAAGCCCAGTAACGACGGCTGACTTAGCTGCCAATCAATACATTCTCGATAATCTGCAAGCCGCTTTGGGAGTGCAAGATTTCGCCTACTTAAGTGAAGAGACATTTAAATCACAGCCGATCGCAGCCCGACTCGATCGCCCCTGGGTTTGGATTATTGACCCCCTAGATGGCACCAAAGACTTCATCAATCGCACTGGGGAATATGCCGTTCACATTGCCTTGGCTCATCAGGGTCGTCCCGTTTTAGCAATTGTTGCTTGTCCTGAAAAAGACAAACTCTATTACGCGACCTTGGGCGGTGGCGCATTTGTTGAAACCCGTGAGTCAGGCACCTTTCACACTCAGCCTGTCAAAGTCTCCACAAAAAATCAGCCCGAAGAGTTGACGATCGTAGCCAGTCGCAGTCATCGAGACGAACGATTTAATCAACTTATGCGGCAATTTCCCTGCAAAGATCAGCGTCAAGTTGGTAGTGTTGGCGGCAAGATTGCGGCGATCGTCGAGCAGCAAGCCGATGTTTACATTTCGCTCTCTGGCAAGTCTGCCCCCAAAGATTGGGACTTTGCCGCCCCAGAGTTAATCTTGACCGAAGCAGGCGGAAAATTTACTCACTTTGACGGGTCGCCTCTGCACTATAACCAAGAAGACGTGAGTCAATGGGGCGGCATTTTAGTGAGTAACGGGCAGTGTCACGAGGCATTGTGCGATCGAGCCGTAAATTTCTTAGCGGCGATCGACCAATCCCGATCTTTTTAGGTTTAACGTCAGTTCGACGAGTTTTTTCGCTTCGTTGTCAGCAGCTTCTGCCCCCCAAATCCCCCATTCTGGGGGACTTCAAGCCAAAATTTCCGGTTCAAAGTCCCCCAATTTTGGGGGATTTAGGGGGCTTCCGAATTCACAATCGGAACGAACCACTTCTATCGGACTCACGTTAAGTTCAGCATCTAAGTTCTGGTGGCGATCACTGCATAAAAAGGATCACCGCCCGGCAGACCAAACATTTGAAACAGGCTTGGCGTTTGCGATCGTTGCGCCACAACTTCTGGTTCTGTAAACCCAGGCACCGCTTTGAAATATTGCTTGACTAACTCAACTCGGCTGGCTTCAGAGCCATCACGCCAAGCGGCGATCGCTTTTTGATAAAACATCCGATTTGAGAAACTAATGATCGCAATGCCTCCCGGCTTGAGAATGCGATGAATCTCAGTGAAAATTGCTTCTGGATACTGCACATACTGCACAGACACGGTGTTGAGTACCGCATCAAAAGACTGATCCTCTAACGGCAACTTGGGATCTTGATTGAGATTTTGCACAAAGTAATGATCAAACAGAGGGTTACGCGCCAGTTCTTCTGCATTTAGCCCGTGCCCTTCGACGTGAGCAAACTTGATTTCTTCTGGCAGGTGGGACACCCAACTGCTCATCATGTCAAAAATGCGGGTGTTGGGCTTTAGTCGCGATTGATACAGGTCAGTCAACTGCTGAATAAAGCCTTCATCCACATGAGTGACAAACCGAGGAGCATCATAAAACAGCCCATCGTCCGTGTCATCGAGCTTGGTGCGCTGGTTTGAGTTGAGCAACATGGTAAATCAACAGCGAGGTTAAGAATTTGTATAAAGTTATGTTAACAAATTCAGGTTGCTCCTCATCATTCCAAATAGAGAGCTTCTAGGTAGCTCGAATCACCTCAGCGATCGTCTGCGACACTATCACATTGTCCCAATAGCTGCCGTGGGCTTCACCCCCCCACAAAACAGGAATCAGCCGTTGTTGAAAGGGACGATTCAAGAAATTGCCCTTGTCGGTGATTACATCCTGAGTCTGAACATATTGACTCGCTTCATTCAGCAATAGGGGAATGACTCCTTCTAAGGGATAAGCGATCGGATCACCAGGATGAGAAAAATTTCGCCAAGGCATCGGCTTTTTCTTTAAGTTATAAAGCTGTTCTAGCAAGCTTTTGAGATCAGGAGACAAATCATGAGTGCTGGCACCGCCCAAAGTGCCGCTAATCGTCAACAAGCTAAACAAGGAGATCGGAGAACCCATTGTGTGAATGCTGGCGATCGGAATCCCAGTTCCTTCAACAGGAGGTAGCCCAAACAGCGCGTTGCGAATCTGTTGAACAGTTTGCCGAATTTTAGGATCTAGACGGGTGTCTTCCCATCGAGCCGCAAACAGTAAGTCAAAGAGAATAACCGTTCCCCAGCTATGCGTCACGAGATGCAAGCGATCTCCTGGAGCGGTGTTTTGCAACACGCCTAATACATCTTGCTCAAATCGCTGAACCACCTGAGAGCCAACGTGCCGACTTAAATAAAGGGCGGCATCGCCCACAAATCCTAAAACCTGCTGAGTGCGAAAGTCTTGAAACCAAAAATCTGACCACTTAGACGAGGCTTTGAATCCATTCAAAAGCTCGTCTTGAGCCGCTTGGTTCAAGTCTCCCCAGAAAAACACGAGCGGTTTTAACACCCTCGACTGATCGCCCACCGATGATTTGATGCGATTAAACAAGCTATCCGCTAATGCTCTAAAGTCTGCTTGTTTGCGAGTCTTAACGCCATGGACAAACAAAATGTAGTCAGTCGGCATACGGAGTACCTCCTAAGAGCAAAGTTCATCTTGTCTAGAGGATAATCCGTATTGACGGTGACGATCGTGATCTTTTGTAGTGATTGATTTCAAAACAAGGGAAGATTTAGCACGAGTCCGACACCGAGAATAAAGCCATCAAAGTTGATTCGAGCGTCAGAAGAATGACCAAAACTAAACCCACTAAAGACATTCAGTTGACTTTGTGAAGTCAGGGTATAGGTCAAGCGCGCAACCAGTTGATGATAGACATCATCTCGGGGCTGTTGCGTAAAGTGTGACCAGGCAAGCTGATAATCAATCGCCGTCTGAAAGTTGGGTGATAAGCTATAGCTCAAAGACGTGATAAACGAATTGATCAGGCGAGATCGATCGATCGGGTCAGCAAAACTAACCCGAAACTGATAAAAAGTATTCAGAGCCAACTTTTTAGATA
>JAYVFW010000497.1:0-2941 GCA_043772715.1 Phormidesmis sp.
TCAAGTCGATGACAGCGGCTGATAGTCTAGGCATGGGCTGGCTCGCGTTTACTGATAGGCTCTTTTAATCCTATGTCAATTTAAGCCGCTCAGTACTAGTTTATGATACTTCTATTAAGAAAAAGGAAGATACAGATTGGTGTTCAGGGATTCTTTATCTTTTAGAACATCTAGATAGTGAAGCTGCTCCTAGCTCCTTGTGGAGCCTTCCTCGCCATGCTAATAAATCATTTAATCGTGCAATTACTCGTAGGTAGCAATATCGTAGGGGTATGATTTCTAACATTGAACCACAGCATAACAATTCGGATGCAGCGGATTGCCCGAAGTTGCTAGGGAAATGCAAAGCTCTCGGCAACCGCTGACCCAAACTGTTATGCAGCCTGCATTTTTGGTGATGGCAGTGGTTTAGAGCGACTCAGTTAAATAGTGAACACTCTTGTTTGAGCTTGAGAATCTGACTGCGGCTTAGGAATCACACGAGTTTTTACATCACTACTCAGCGCATTTAAGAATCGAAAGAGGCGATCGATCGAAAACCCAAAGAGTTTTCCATGCAGTAGAGCAAAAACTTTAGGTCGATCGATTCCGAGCAGTTTTGTCCTAACTTCTGGGGAGTTTGTTGACTCACTGCCACATTCGCCAACGCAGTCTAACGTAGGCTCTAAGCTGAATGAGTAGCTCAAGGTTTGGCACGTTAGATTTTGTTAAAATATGAAAAGCTTACTATTCGATGAGGATCTATGCGGTCAATTGAGCAACTAACAGAAGAACTTCTAGCTCTCCCTAGTCTGTCTAGGGCGCTCCTAGCAGAAAAGCTGGTCGAAAGCCTGGAGTTCGATATCGATTCAACCGTCCAAACAGCTTGGCTGACCAAAGCTAAGAAGCGGCGAAATCAGGTTCGCGACGGTTCTGTGCAACCCATTTTAGGAGAAGAAGCTTTAACTCAAGTGAGGCGGTTGCTTGAGCAATGAGGTATGTCTTTCACCCTGAAGCTCTCACAGAGTATGCTGAGGCTGTTCAATACTATGCAGGACAACGAGTTGAGGTAGCGCAGGCGTTCATTGATGCTATTGAGGATGCAGTCTATCAGATTAGAGAATCGCCTATTCGCTACATTGTGATTGATGAGGATGTTCGACGGTGCATGACGCGTAGATTTCCATATGGAATTCTCTATACAATTGAGCGAGACTATATTCTTATTCTGGCAGTGATGCACTGTAGCCGAGAACCTGGGTACTGGAAAAGTCGTAGGTAGTTGTAGTTGTCGACAGGCTAACGATACGCTGCAACAGACGGAACCAAGATCTTGGTGGTGTCTCAGAAGTCGTCTGCCGCCGCTGAACACGATCGTTAGACCGTCAGATCCGAAAGCCAGAGTTAAGCTTTAGATGCGATCTCTCTTCAGGTTTGACTCGATAATGCAAAAATACCTCCTCACCTACAGGTCGAACGTCTAACAACTCTAAGCGAGGCGCAACCCCCGCTAAAAAGCCAACGCCTTCAACTGGAGTTGGAGCATTTACGCCCCCCAAAATCAACGGGCAGACCGTCAACCAGAGTTCATTGATCAAATCGGCGGCAAACAGCGAAGCGACCAGTTTACCGCCGCCCAAAATTGCCAGCCGACCCAAGCCCAGTGCAAAGAGTTGTCTAAATGCTTCCTGCCAGTCTATTTTTGAAGAATCTTCCTTTGACTCAGCGACTAAGATCTGTTCAAATTCTGCTCGATCGCGCCATTGCTCTGCCCCGATCGTTGTCGTCAACAGCCACCGAGGAACCGACTGCGAGAAAAACCGCGCTTGGCGATCGAGCATTGCCGAACCCGAACAGACAATTTGCACAGGCTGAACTGGCTTTCCTTGCTGCTGGCGCTGCTTTAGCAAATCAGGATGGGTAACCTTGAGAGTAGTGCCATACGCCCGTAAGGTTCCTGCCCCAAACAAGACGGCATCTGACTGAGCGACTTGCGTTTCGAGATGAAGCTTGTCGATCGCGCTGCCAAACCGAGCCGGGGCGCGAGTTGCCTCCGCGATTTTGCCGTCGGCACTCATCGCTAAGACAACCGTTGTATGAGGAAACTGATAATCACGATCGGGCATAAGCTGCTGAATTAAATTTCTTTCATAAATGGGATGATCTTCATCCATCGAATCGTTAGAATGTCGAATTATGTCTTGACCTTTTACATTAGATTTTCTAAGTTCAAATACTACGTTCATTTTTAAGCTAAACATAGCGGTTCTTGATCCTATAAAGCACAACTAGCCGTAGGGGTGCAAGGCTTTGCGCTCTCGATCTGTACTTTTATGGCTAAACTCGGTCAGTCCTCTTTTCGTCGCATTTTGCTGGCGCGTCTTTTGCTCCTTAGCATCCCCGTTTTGCTGACCGGAGAAATCGTTGCTTATCGCAAAGCTCGATCGGGGCTGCTCGAAACTACCCGCAACAACTTGACCGTCAGCGCTGTCAGAAAAGGCGAAAGTGTTCGAGATGCCCTTACCGCCCTGCGAACTAATTTAGCCACCGCCACTACTGCCTCGGCGCTTCAGTCTAAACAGTCTGCCAAAATTAAGGGGTTTTTAGAGCAGTTGCAGCAGTCTTCGGCGATCGAGGTGCAGTGTGTGCAGCTTGCAAACGTTCAAACTCGCCAAGTGGTTGCAAGCACTTGTGGACAATCGGCGATCGCACAAACTTCAGAAAACTCTTGGTCAAAACAGCAGCGTGGAGGACTGATCAAGCCTGGATTGGTGCAGGTTTCTCTCGCTCAACGGTCAAAGTCATCGACTCAAGCGGATGATCAACTTCGCCTTGTCTTGAGCGCCCCGGTTTATGTGCCGCAGACTTCTGACAGCCCAGTCAGCCAGCTTCGATATGTTTTAAGTCTCCAGTCTGCGATGCGTCCAGCCAATCGTGATGTCTCGAAGATGACTGGCTATAC
>JAYVFW010000498.1:0-8386 GCA_043772715.1 Phormidesmis sp.
TCGCGAACTCTCGAATCGGCAAAACGACTTTTCAGATCGACAAAACGACTTTTCAGATCGGCAGCAGACTTGGCAAGAGCAAATGGAGCAACTACAGCAGCGCTTTGCAGATATTGCAAATCAGCAATCAGCTAACGCCGAACAGATCGCAGCAAACACAGCAGGATTGACTGAGCTACGCAATCTGTTTGCTGATTTTCTTCGGAGTCAGCAGCGATAAGAGGAGCAATTGCCAGTGATCCACTTCCAATTCAAGTCGTGAAAAAATGGTATCTAAACCTACGTCTCTTCTCAAGCGGCATTCACCTTTAGCTTCTAGCCAGTATCAACACGACGTTTTAGCTGCTGTCGATCTCGATAAAGCTCCCAATCATGGGGACTTTGACCAAACACTGGCGGCACACGGACAAGTTCTCACACCTGCAAAGTTAGAAATTTTTCAGATCAACATTGGCAAATTGTGCAACATGAGTTGTCGTCACTGCCACGTTGACGCAGGGCCCGATCGTACCCAAGAAAACATGAATCGTGAGACGATCGACCTGTGTTTACGCGCACTCGATCTGACTGATGCTCATACAGTAGATATTACTGGAGGCGCACCAGAGTTAAATCCTCATTTTCGCTATTTGGTTGATCAATGTGTGGCACGAGGAAAGCACGTCATAGATCGCTGCAATCTCACCGTTTTGCTGCTGCCTCGCATGGAGGATCTGCCCCAGTGGTTAGCCGATCGCAGAGTCGAAATTGTCTGCTCTCTGCCTCACTATCGTCAGCGCAGCACCGACGCTCAACGGGGTGATGGCACCTTTGAGAAATCGATCGAGGCTCTTCACCGACTTAACGCTGTCGGGTATGGACAAGGGAATTCTCACCGTCAATTGACCTTGATGAGTAATCCAGTTGGAGCATTTTTGGCGAGTGGACAGGCGAAATTAGAAGACGAGTGGAAAACGGGGCTGCAAAAGAATTATGGGATTAGATTCGATCGTCTAATCACCCTCAACAATATGCCGATTTCTCGCTATCTCGAATGGCTAGAGCAGTCAGGCAATTTGCAGCAATATATGGAACTGTTGGTGAATTCGTTTAATCCAGGTACTGTATCGGGTTTGATGTGCCGCAACACGATCTCAATTTCGTGGGATGGACGATTGTATGATTGCGATTTTAATCAAATGCTGGAGTTAGACTGTCAGGGGTCTGATGCTCAACCAATGCACCTGCGAGACTTTGATTCAGTTGGGTTGGCGAAGCGGGAGATTGTCACTGATCGTCACTGTTTTGGCTGCACAGCCGGGGCAGGAAGTTCTTGCGGCGGAGCGTTAGATTAAAGATTGCGAATTAAACAATATCGGTTGATTGCAAAGACAATGGGCACGGCAGTGCCATGCCACTACACCTCTTATTCTCGTCGCTTATGTTGCCTGAAACGCTTAAACTTCGTCGCCAAAAACTTGCTGACTCGATCGAGGTTCCCGTGGTTTTCTGGTCTGGCGGTAGTCCTTCGCGTAACTTCCCGGCAAATGTTTTTCCATTCCGGGCGAGTAGCCATTTTCTCTATTTTGCGGGGTTGCCGTTAGAAAATGCGGCAGTTCGATTAGAGTCGGGCAAGTTGACGCTGTTTTTAGATGAGTCGAGTCAAGCCAGTGCGCTGTGGCACGGGGCTTCACCCACACGAGATCAAATTGCGACGACGATCGGCGCTGATGCGGCTTATCCACTATCGGCACTCAAAGATCATGCAACTGATGGGGCAACAGTGGCAGTTCAAGACAGCCAGACTCGGTTAGAACAGGCTCGGTTGCTCGATCGTCCCATTTCTAACCATCCACAAGGCATCGATTTAAAGCTGGCTCACGCGATCGTAACGTTGCGCTTGATTCATGACGAGGCGGCGATCGCAGAAATTCGTAAAGCCGTAGCGGTCACGGTCAAAGCCCATCAAGCCGGGATGTCAGCCACGCCAAGCGCCACCGTTGAAGCCGAAGTGAGGGCAGCAATGGAGAGCGTGATCATGGCGAATGGTATGACCTGTGCCTATGGCAGCATTGTGACTGTGCAGGGTGAAGTGTTGCATAACGATCGCTATCATCATCCCTTACGCTCAACCGATCTGCTTTTAGCCGATGTTGGGGCTGAAACCGCGACAGGTTGGGCATCTGACGTAACGCGAACTTGGGCAACCTCCGGCAAATTCTCCCCAACGCAGCGCGATTTGTATAATGTCGTACTTGCGGCTCACGATGCTTGCATTACTGCCATTCGCCCCGGCGTGGAGTATCGAGAGATTCACTTGCTAGCGGGTCACACGATCGCCGCTGGACTGGTTGACTTAGGAATTTTGCGCGGTCAACCTGCCGATCTAGTCGAACAAGATGCCCATGCGCTCTTTTTTCCGCACGGAGTCGGGCATCTTTTAGGGTTGGATGTCCACGATATGGAAGATCTGGGCGACTTGGCAGGCTATGCACCGGGCAGAACTCGCAGCCCGCGTTTTGGGTTGGGCTATTTGCGGCTCGATCGTCCGTTGCAGTCTGGCATGGTAGTGACGATCGAGCCGGGTTTCTATCAAGTTCCTGCCATTCTGCAAGACTCAGAGCGCCGTGAAAAATATCGTGATGTCGTCAACTGGGATCGGTTGGCAGACTTCAGAGATGTGCGTGGCATTCGGATCGAAGATGATGTGCTGGTGACAGAGACTGGATCAGAGGTTTTGACGGCAGCGTTACCGACGAGTGTGGAGGCGATCGAGCAACTCGTCAGGTCTTAAACTGGCTCTGTAGCTCTCGAAGAAGCTTGTGTGATCGTGCCAGACGAGGGAGTCACATGAAAAGCCACTCATGTCTAAACCGTTTATCAGCAGAATCTCTCTTCACTCTACTTTCTGTCTGAATGCGATCGCAGCTTATCTTTTTATCCAACTTGTTAAACCAGAGAGACAAAGGACAATTGAATGAAAAAAATTATTCCGCCCGCCTGGAGAGTCAACATTAGAATATTCCAGCGATATATTGTCGATCGATTAATAGGGCGATGGCGGCAACTGGCAAACGATCGAGTTGCCACTCACATTCAAGGTAATTTTCTGCCACAAGTGATCCTGACCCAGCCCCTTGGTTCAGCAGTGGCGCATCATCTTGAGTGTAAGAAACACAACCTCACTTTAGCCATTCAAAAGCTTCAGGATGTGGTGATTTTCCCAGGTCAAATTTTCTCTTTTTGGCATCTTGTCGGCAATCCCACCGCAAAAGCAGGATATGTTGAAGGAAGAACTATTAAAGGGGAAGGACTGGCTACGTCAGTGGGTGGCGGCTTATGTCAGTTATCGGGAATGCTCTATTTCCTAGCCCTAAAATCTGGATTAACGATCGTGGAGCGCCATCCTCACTCTAAAGATATTTACACCGATGCCACACGATTTGCACCGTTGGGTTCCGATGCTACTGTTGTGTATGGCTATAAAGATTTGCAGATTCAAAATCATCTGCCCTCACCGATCTGCTTTCGGTTTTTCATGACAGAACAGGATATCCAAGCCTGTCTCTGCTCACCCCAAGCGATCGCTGAAGTGCAGGTTGAATTTCGCTCTCAGCTTTTAGAGTCTGCCACTCACGTAGAAACGATTCGCTACCCTCAAACCAACGCGGAAGCGGAGTTGGTGAGTTCGGATCTATATCCTAAGTTGTTTGTTAGTTCCGGCGCATCTTCGATCAATTAGAGTCTATGTATAGAGATGAAGATAGCCAAAAAAGCTAAAGCGTAGCCGATGATGGTTAGCAGCTAGGAAAACTTTCTAAACGATCGGTGTGCAAGCGATTGTTATGCCATCGATGCCAACACTGCAAAGAAATTTTCGGCATCGTCATAGTCCGGAAAACAGTAGGTTGCTCCCGCATCACGTCGAATAATGCCTTTAGAAATGCTGCATCATCTAAGTCATTCGACTGGGTAAGAGTGCCATCAATATCAAACATCACCAACTGCATACTGCTCCTGCAATACCTCACAGATAACACTACTTCGACATAAAGCTCTCACCCAAAATCTCAAACTAAACTTAATCTCAAAGACCCATAGGCAACTTTTCAACCATTGCTACAACCTATAAAGTAGACGGCATAACGTTCCGGTTGAGCGGCTGCCGACAACCTTTGACGCAAGCGGACTAACTTTGTCAGTCCGCTCCAACCGGGTTGTTGGGCTGCATGGCGCTAGACGAAATATTTAACTTGATACCTCAAGATTCTGCATAGACTTTACCTTGATTTTTGATGCAACACCTTCAAGTTTCCACTGCGACCCCGAACAGAACTCAGTTACCTTACCTCTCCGCTGAGTCGGCGGGATTGCTCGTAAATCTTCGATGCCTGAAATTAACTGATTCCTGATAGCGACCAGAACAGGCATATCGCACAAGTACATCTCTGAGGATGGATTAGCTGCTCTATCTCTTTTCCCGTATGCCCCAACATAAACTAAACCCAAACATAAATAGTTTGAATAGTTCTGCCGAATCCACTCTAAATGATCATGTCCTTGCTCAACATCTTTTTTATAGTAAATCGGATCTACTTTCTTACCCGTTTTGAGTTCAAATGCAAGGCATTTCTTGGCGTTTTCATCGACCCAAAACACATCAGGTCCAGTTCCATCATCATTATCCGGGCGAGTTGAAGCAAAACCTAAATATTCGCCCAAAGCACGGAGGGCTTCTTCTTGTTGTGGAATAGAGGCATTTGAATCATCAAGCCCTGCGACGGAAGTACGAAGACGTTGGAAGGTTTTCTGATATCCTTCTGGTGACTTACGTTCAGCAATTAGATCAATTTGCCGTTCAAAATCTGTTAGTGCTGATACGGTAGCTGCCGCATCATTGGAGTCCCCGCTAATAGTTTTGGGAACAATGACTTTCTTTGCAAGTCGGTGGTAGGCGCGAAGATACTCTTCCTGAGCAGCTTCATAATCCTCTTCGCATTCTAGACACATCCCCAGCCAAAGATTGTGCCATCCTGAGAGCTTCTCGTCTGCTCGTGCAGTTTCCTGAATCACTGCCTCAAGTTCCTGACGAGCCGCAGCATAATCCCGATCCCAAATAGTACTGATAAATCGAACTTCGGCTAGAGCAGCTTGAGTCATGCGTTCTTCGATCTGTTGCGTTCGCTCAAATGCTTCATCGTCTAAACCCATCTCGTTAATGCTCTGACCGTAAAAGTCAATCCAAGATGGGTTCCGACTTAAGACCGAATCAATCACGTCAACGAGTTGAGATGCATCTGATAACTTCTGTTGCTCGTGAAGGTACAGTCCTAGTCGAACCTGTTTTCTCAGCAGTTCTGGCAATAAGGCAAGCTTACGATCATTTTTGAGCCAGTTGCTAAGACTGCGACCATTGATGATGAAGGCTCCGTAATCATTGCGTCCTCGATTAATGCGTCCAAATAATTGAATGATTTGGTTGCTAACTTTAGTAGCACGGAAATTCTTCATATCAAGAGTATCCCATTGGAATTTTTCCAAAATGGACGCTCCTGTCGGCAACTCATCCAAAATCATGACGCGACAGGTATCGTGTGGAAGATCAATCCCGTCTACTCTGGAAACCAAAATAAAAGTCCCAGAGGAGGCTTCGCGGAACTCTTGAAGCCTTTCACTGAAATCATCTGAGGAAGGTGGAGTTCCCACTTTCTTCCATGCTTCGGCTTGGCGATACGATGGAACAGCAATGAGAACTTTATGCTTCTCTGATAGAGGCTTAACAAATGTATGATCAATCTTTTTGCGAGGGGTTTCGTCTGAAAATAAGATTAGGCGCTCTCCATTACCTGCATCATTTTTAGGTTCAATAGAAAGATCAGGAATTCGTCCAAAAGCTCTAGCAATATCAGACTTATAGTTTAGGCTGGCGGAGAGATATATTCTTCTAACATCTCGTAGAAAGACGGGCAGACTGAAGAGAGGCAAGCATGGAGGTGCAATTTCTACTGCCCCATAGCCAAAGACAACAGCACAATGTTCTAGATTTTCTTTAAGATGATTGAATGAATACTTGAGATTAGCGTCACTTTTAATACCAGAATCAACTAATAAACTGTAGAGTCGCCCAGCTTTCTCCCTGACGGCGCTCGGACTTGCCATGATCGGTGATTCAAAGGGACTGTCAATAGCACTTTCCAAGGAGGGGAGTTTGCCAGCTTCCTTAAAATGTGGCTCAAAAAGAGATTTGACCTCTTTGAGTAAGTCTCCTTGGCTTGGTGCTGCAATTTTCAAGGTAAATGCTTCGCGGATCATGCGCTCGGCAACATGAGCATCATCAAAAATCACCGCCCCTGGGAAGTAGTCTCGCTGTAAAACGCTTAACCCATTGAATAAGCTGGTATAAGTCGTAATGCAAAATGCCTTTCCTGTTTCAAAGAGCGAGTTGCTGAAGTCACCACTAGTCCGCAAGGTACACTCAATACCAAGTTTGGTAGCTTCTCGCTTAGTTTGGAGCACAAGATCTTTTGTTCCGCAAACATACGTAACGTTTTCGATACCCTCATTCACTAAACTTTGTGCAACCAACAGCCCAACCAGAGTCTTTCCGGCACCCGTGTTTAAAGCAATGAATACATCGGATTTGCTACGGTTTTTGTGCCACTCATTCAATGCTTCAGTTTGTCCTCTCCAAAGATCGTTTGGAGTATTTGGCAAGCTGGGTCTTCGCTCGAAAATAGCGATCGGGTCTAACGGCTTTGTGTTACGCGCTGGTCGCTTGAGTTGAGAGAAATCCATACCTGAAGTCCCGATTCTATAGTCGTGAGAGCTTCCACCAAGAATAACGCAGCACCTTGAATGTTGGAGCCGAAGATTGAACATTCACTGGGACATTGAACACGGGCAGAAAATTCTCAAACTATCACCCTACCGATAACACAATGCAGCCCAACTACTATTTCTGCCGTTTGAACTCCTCACAAACAGGATAAATGCCTCTCACAAACAAATTATGCCGTGTGGAGACCGGACAATTTCCCAAATTTAAGGTTTTATCCGGTTTTCTTGTCGCATAATGCCTAAATATCGGCAGTTATCCTGATTGGATTTCAGACTCGGTGCGCTTAGAGCGTTACGGATTGATCAAACAGCTTCAAATTTTTTAAAACTGGCAGATTTAACTCGTGAATTAGAATTTCATTCTCATGCAACTCTCTAAGCCCAAACATACGATCGCAAAGGCTAAGACATGGCAACCAATGAAAACTGGGTAGATGTAGGTTCGCTGGGCTGGTTCTATCGAGAAGCTAACCCGATCGGGCGCACCGATCGTTCACCCGTTTTGCTCCTGCACGGCTTAATATCTCAAAGCTATAGCTGGCGAAACGTGATGCCAGCCTTAGCAGAACAGGGATTTCACACGATCGCCCCCGATTGGATTGGCTGCGGCTATTCAGACAAACCCGATCGCCGGGACTTCGCCTACACTCCAGAAGTCTTGCTTAACGCTCTAGAAGCCTTCATCAACACAGTAGAACTCAAAAAGTTTTCTCTCGTCGCTCAAGGTTTTTTGGGTTCTGTGGGCATTCAATATGCGTTGCGGCATCCTCAACAGGTTGAGCGGCTGGTCATTCTCAATGCGCCGATCGATCAAGCCGCCAAACTTCCCTGGAAGCTCAAGCAAATGAGCATTCCATTAGTGGGCGATATGTTGACTCAAAACCCGCTGCTCGTCGATCGCGTTCTTGAAGGCGCGGGCGGTTATCGTATTGATGATCGAGACATGGATATTTATCGCCGCCCTTGGATCAAGAGTTCTGATGCAGGGCGGGCGTTGATGGCGACGCTACAAAGTTTGCAGCTTCCACAAGTCACCGCAGAAATTGAGACAGGTTTAACCCAGTGGGGTCAGCCGCTTCTGCTAGCTTGGGGAGTACGTGACCCGTGGTTGCCGATGGCGATCGCGCAAACGATCGCGCAAACTCACAAGACCGCCGAGTTTGTCGCCCTCGAAGCAGTCGGACACTACCCTCAAGAAGATTGGCATGAAAAAGTCAGCGATGCGCTAGTAACATTTCTGAGAAGACGCTAATCGACTTGAAGCCAGGACTTATGCGTTTTGACCAAAACCTCGGAGGCTTAAGCACTCTGTCGGTCACGATGCTTAATTCTTGGTTAAAACCTCCGAGGTTGGCGTAAGTCTTAAGAGTTTGTTGTCCCTACAATCAATCTAGCTTTGACCGTCTACCAGCGCGTTCTTCATCGAGCTTGCGATAGGCATCTTGAGCGGCAGGTTTTACTTTGTCCCAAGCTAGCCCAGTTTTGCCGTGAGTTTTCACATATTCGCTTTGCAGCTCAGGTTCGATCTCGTCAAAGGTTTTCCCGGTGTTGCCATGGCGAGAGAAAGCGT
>JAYVFW010000499.1:0-2935 GCA_043772715.1 Phormidesmis sp.
GCAGATTCGCGCCTGGGGGTTTGGTCTAGCAATCGACGACTTAGGCAGCAATGTTGCGATCGACCATTACTGCATGGAGTTTCGCCCCGATGTGATCAAGCTCGATCGGCGGTTAGTTCACGGCTGTAGCCGCTATCCGCTTAAGCAGGTCATGATTAAAAGTTTGCTGCATTTTGCCCACGAGATGGAGATCGTGGTTTTAGCAGAAGGCTTGGAAGACGCAAATGATATTGAGTTTTGCAGTGAGGCAGGCGTTGATTTAGGGCAGGGGTTTGGGTTAGCGTTGCCTGAATTAACCCTATGGCAACCGTTGCCGTCTGATCAGCAGATGTTAGAAGCTTGTTAAGAGCAGGGTCGCGTTGCGTAGGATAATGATTAAGAGAATCTCTACGATCGCTATCACCATGCAGCTTGAGTTTGTCCCGGTTGAAGAGTTTTATTTTGCGTTGACGCTGGCAGTGCGGACGCTAGAAGATATAGCGACTCCCAGCTTAGTAGAGCAGGTAAAAGCGAAGCTGGTTCAGAAGTTTGAGCAACCTTCGACAGTGGCTGCGGCGAGCCAAAATAGCTTTAACTACGTCTTTCGCGTCAAAGACTATGATTATTCTCCGGCTCCTCAACTCATGATCTCCATAGCAGATTGGCAGGGCGGTTTGCGCCTCAGCAGCGACTATGGTTGGATGTTAGATGAAGAACGCAAACCTGTAAGAACTGAGCGCTTTGAGCAGCGATCGGCGTTTTCTCAAGAGGTGCGATCGTATCTCAGCGATTGGTTAGACGTGCCGCTGCTGAAGAGTGATCTATAGCGTTGCGATCACATTGGACAGAATGGTCGCCATCGCATCGACGCTATAGCATTCGACACAGCGCTTTCTGGCTTGGAGCCCGCGATCTCTGGCCTCCTCAAAATTCTCGAAAATCCACTGAATTTTGGCGGCTAGTTGGTCGGGTGAATTGGGTGAAACGAGATAACCCGTGTGATTGAGAATGTCTGGAATGTCGCCGACACACGTTGATAGGATGGGCTTTGCCATCGCCATGCCGTCAGTGAGTTTGAGCGGAAACTGCGCCTGAGCTGTGAGCGTATCTCGTTGCGGAACGACGACCACATGAGCGGCAGAAACGATTTCTGGCATCTTCTCAACAGGTTGCTTGGGCAGCTTAATAATCCAGCGTCCCCAATGTTCGATCAGAGTGTCATCGTAGTTGTCGTAGGGACTGCCGCCAATAATCACTAGCCGCAAAGTGGGATCATTTAACTGATCGAGTGCGGCTAGAACGTCTTCAACACCTTTATGAGGTCGGGGCGCACCCGGAAACATCAAGATTTTGTAGTCTGACAAGCCATATTGTTTACGAGTCGTGTCAGGATTGTAAAGGTGAGGACTAAACAGATCGGTGTCTTTGCCATTGGGGAGATAAACGCCACCAAATCGATTTTTGAGGAATTGAGTATCGATCGTCACGGCATCTGCACGAGCCACTAATCCTTCAGTCCATTTCACATAAAGCGCGTGATCGGGGTGTCTTAATTGACCATTTTCTTTCAGCAGATCTCGATAAAGTTGTTTAAAAGAAGGGCGATAATTCCATTCATCTCCGCCGTGCCAACTGAGTTCCCAATCGTCCATATCGAGCATCACAGGACGACGGGTTTGCAGATTTTTTAACAGCGATAAACCGAAACTTGTAGGTTTTGGTTTGACTGCATAAATAATATCTCCATCGATTTTTTTTAGAAGCTGCAAGGCTGGTTTTAAGACTTGAGGATAGTTGCTTCCAGGCAGCGATCGCACCACAATTCCATCAGGCGGAGCGGCATATAATTCGCGCCCAAATTGAAACCCTACGACTTCGACTCGATACTTTAGTTTCTTTAAGACTTGTGCTAGAAGAAAAGCCCGAACCGCGCCACCACCTGATAAGTCACTGACCACTAATGAAACTTTAGTCATTAATCCAGAATCAAGATTCATTGATCAATTATCCGCTTTTAGACGGCATCCAACGGGTTAGCGGTTTAGATAATAGATTCAAGATTTTTTGTGTCAGACTGCCTTTTTCATAGAGCAAAGTAGTTGGAATCAGGCGGCGGATTATAAAAGCGAGATTGAGCGACGATCGACCCCAAACTTTGATTTTCCCATCAGCTAAATAAATCGGAAATTGAACAAACTTTGCAAATTGCTCGAACTGAGTTTGATTTTTCTCTTTAATCGCTTCGCTTACGAAAAATAGCAGATTTTTCTGACAGAATTGCATTAGATTAGGATGTTGTTTTGCCACTCGTTCATAAAAAACAGCATAGGAATTAACTAAATGATTCCAATCGTTGGTCATGTTGGACTGATGCTTAGTATAAAAGGCTCCAACCAGTGGCGTGTAGACGAACGTAATATCCTCATCTTCTGCAATTTCTAAAGCAAAGTAGCGATCGACCATTGCTTTTAAACCTTCTTGAAGCGGATGCTTTAAAAAGATGCACTTCCGCATTAGCGTCGCTTGCTGAAGTGCAGGATGAGGAGAACTCGATAAAAAATCAGGAGTCAATAATCGCTCAATTAATTCTTCGTTGGTTAGCGCACCAATAATATTTGGCTGATGATCAATAATTCTTTCGCTTGAGTCGATTAAAACGCGATCGTAATCACTATAAAAGACGACTTCTTGATCTTGATATCCTGTTAAATGCTCTAGCTGAAATCTAGTTTTATTTTCATGAATCCAATCGTCTGCATCGAGACATTGAACCCAGTCACCTTCAGCTTTAGACACTCCAAAATTGCGAGCAGAGGCTAACCCAGCATTTTCTTGAAAATAATATTTGACTCGCGCGTCTAGCGTGATTAAGGATTCTGAAATCTGACGAGTGTTGTCAGTTGAGCCATCATCAATAATGATGCACTCTAAGTCAGTTAGGGTTTGTGAAAGAACA
>JAYVFW010000500.1:0-8331 GCA_043772715.1 Phormidesmis sp.
CTACACTCTTTCGGCGAAAGATTCTAGATGAAGTTGGATATATGCGATCGAACATCCAAAATTGTGAAGACAACGATCTCCTCGTCCGCCTTGCATTAGCAGGAAAACAAGCTTATTATCTGCCCGAACGATTGATGGAATATCGATTTCATGCAGAACAACAGGGACTCGATCGCGCCATTCCCTACTTAAAAGATAAACTAAACTACTTAGAAAGCTTTCAATTTGAATCAGAAAAAATAGAGAAGATTCGGTGCGATCGTCTCACAGAAACTAAACTTCTGATCGGACTTCGGCTCATCCAAACTGGAGACACTCAAGCAGGTCGATCGCTCATTTCTCAAGGGCAATCAGCATCGCCCATTAAAGCCCAAATCGGACTTGCGCTATCCCGATTACCCATAAATTTACGACGGAAAGTATTGACCATTTTGAAGCAGATAAAAGCCTCTTAACCTAATAAAAGGTTCTAAAGCTTGTTCAATTCAAGAGATGGGCGGAGGGAGAATCGAACTCCCATACCTTTCGGTGCCACATTTTGAGTGTGGTGCGTCTACCAATTTCGCCATCCGCCCTTGGTTTGCGTTTCGCTATTATAGCCTACTGCTTGCTTTTTTAACAACGATTGATAACTTTGACTGCTTGCCCAGCGATCGATCTCTCTCGCCCTCAAAACCGGAACCGGATGCGTTAACTGAGCGGTCTGCATCTGTTTAAGCAGTTGACCCACGTCGGTGTTGCCCACTTCATCATAGGCGCGTGCCTGAGCGATAAAGGCATCTAAATTGAGTTGACTCGCTAGAGAGGGCGATCCGCCTGTGAGCTTCATCATCACCGACATAATGGTTTTGGGGTCTTGGGTCGCGAGTAAAGCAGCCCGATCGCACGTAAATTCTGCACAGCGCACCCACTCTAAAATTTGAGCCTGCAATCCCTGGGTGATTACGCCGCCTAAAGGAAGCTGTCCAGCCGCTAAAACCATAATGTTTGCCAGCGTTAGATAAACGCCGTGATCGCATTTAAGGTGCCCTAGCTCGTGAGCAATCACCGCCTGAGTCTCTTCTGGCGTGAGCAACTCAACCAGCGAGGTGTGCATCACGATAAACGGCTGTTTGCCCCGCATCGCGAACGTGTAAGCGTTGGGCACAGGGTTTTGGCGCACGTAGAGTTGCGGCGGCTCAATATCTAGCACTCGACAGGCTTCTAGCAGCAAATTGTGAATTTGAGGAAGCTGTTGTTTGCCGACGAGAATGCTCGAAGCGATGTTTTCTAAATAAAAAAACTGTTCCGCCACAGGCCCTAGCAGATTGCGGATCAGCAAATCTAGTCCAGGTAGCTGTTTTAGCGAGTTGGTGGCTGCTAAATCCAACGGGTGACGGAACTGGTCAGCTTTTAAGCCAATAAGGAGCGACTTTGAGAAAGACATAGAGGTAGTCAAAAGGGACTCTCAAAGTCAGTATAGCGTTGAGGGTAGGGGCACGACATATCGAGTCCCTACCCTACCCTTGACTCGATCTGTGCTGTCGTAGGCTCTAAGTCAGAGGGTTCTTGAACGCGCTGGAGTTTAGCACCGAGCTTTTTCAGCTTCAATTCCAGGTGTTCATAGCCGCGATCGAGGTGATGCAATCCCTGAATCGTCGTTTTACCTTCTGCTGCTAAAGCTGCTACAACCAGCGCTGCCGAAGCCCTCAAGTCAGTTGCCATCACAGGCGCACCCGACAGCATTGAGACACCCCGAATGATCGCGTGATTGCCCTTAACGCGAATGTCTGCCCCCATGCGATTCAGTTCGGGCACATGACCCAGGCGGTTTTCAAACACCGTTTCGCTGATCACACTATCGCCTTGAGCCAGAGTCAACAATGACATAAACGGCGCTTGCATATCGGTGGGAAACCCTGGATAGGGAAGCGTTTCGATGTCGGTCGATCGATAGCTCTGACTCGGCAGAATTCTCATTTGCTTAGGGCTATCCATCACCACTCGAATTCCGATATCTCGCATCTTGGCGAGAACGGCCGTCAAATGGTCAGGGATAATCGGCGATAGGGTGATCTCCGATCGAGTCATCGCCCCCGCCAGCAAAAAGGTGCCTGCCTCAATGCGATCGGGAATGATGCTGTAATCGACTGAGTGCAGACTAGGAACGCCAGAGATCACGATCGTGTTCGTGCCTGCGCCGCGAATCTTCGCGCCCATTGCCCGACAGAAATTAGCTAAGTCGGCAACTTCGGGTTCTTGAGCCGCGTTCTCGATCGTCGTTTCACCGTCGGCTAGGGTCGCTGCCATCATTAGCGTTTCAGTCGCGCCGACGCTGGGGTAGTCGAGATAAATTTTTGCCCCCTGAAGTCGCTTATTGGCACCCGTCAGATAGGCGTGAACGATGCCGTGGTCAATCTGCACGTGTGCGCCCATCGCTCGCAAGCCGCGTACGTGCAAATCGACAGGGCGGGCCCCGATCGAGCAACCTCCCGGCAAGGGCACCCGCGCTACGCCCATTCTGGCTAACAGGGGGCCGATGATGAAAAAGATGGCGCGAAGCTGGCTAACCAATTCATAGGGCGCTTTTGTATGACTGATATGAGACGCATCAATATCCAAGACATCTGCGTTCTGTGTGAGCTTGACACCTAGCGCCGCTAAAATTTCGCCCATCCGGGTGACATCGGCTAGCAAGGGAACGTTGCGAACCCGGCAATCTTGTGAACAGAGTAACGCGCCGACGATAATCACTAGCGCCGAATTTTTTGCGCCACTAATGTTGACGTGTCCACTCAGGGGCGTTTTTCCCCAGATTTGAAGCACTGAACTGGTTTCTTCGGGTGAAGACTGATTGGGCAGGCTGAGAGCGGAAGTAATGGGCTTGTCCTCCTGGGTTGACATTAATTTTGGTTTTGATTCTACCGGAAAGATCGCAGATGTCCAGACTTTGGATTGACAGCCCCCAAAAGTCAACCGTGTAGCTGTGATCTCGATCGCTCAACCCTGACCAAAAAGTGGTTGACAGGTAGACCAATCTACTGCAAAATTGGAGATCGTGACGCTCAAATGTCTCGTGCGGGACTGGCGGAATTGGTAGACGCGCTAGATTCAGGTTCTAGTGTTCGCAAGGACTTCCGGGTTCAAGTCCCGGGTTCCGCATTGCTGGGGGAGATGTTTTTTCTCAAGGGTTCGTGAGAAATCAAGATTCCTGGGAAGCTAATCAGCTCCCCAACTGCTGTGAATTTACTTATAGATGACTAAAGTTTTGTAACGAAATCTTAATCGTTCCAGGTCAGTGGTTTCGACGCTTTCGTGAGAAATTCCTCTAATGAGCGAAGATTCCTCGCCCTGTTCTCAGTTTTTCTAACGCACTTTCTAACGCAATGTTGACGAGCCTTCAAAACCCCTTGATTAAGCAATTGCGTAAGTTACATCGGGCAAAAGAACGGCGAGAACAGCAGCTTTTTCTCCTAGAAGGGACGCATTTGCTGGAAGAAGCTTGTGCGGCTAAGGCTGCGTTAGAAACAGTTTGCCACACTGAGGCATGGAGATCGCACCACCCAGCGCTATGGCAAAACCTCACAGACATTGCCCAGCGAGTTGAGTTGGTCAGCCCAGACGTGCTGAGGGCGATCGCCACCACCGTCGAACCGGATGGCGTTGTGGCAACAGCAGAGCGCATTCACTCCCAACCTCTGCATTTCACCCAGTTGGGCTTGATGCTAGAAACGATTCAAGACCCTGGTAATTTAGGAACGATTATCCGCACGGCAGCGGCGGCAGGTGCAGAAGGCTTACTGCTCAGTGATGACAGCGTTGATTTAGACAACCCCAAAGTGCTGCGATCGTCAGCAGGGCAGTGGTTTCGGTTGCCAATGGCGGTGAGCGCTGACCTGACGGCAGAAGTTCTCAAATGCAAAGCTGCGGGGATGCAAGTGATCTCTACCGTTCCCACGGCACCTCAGACTTATTGGGACGTTGATTTTTGTCAGCCGACTTTAATCTTGATGGGCAACGAAGGAGCGGGGCTATCGCAGGCGTTAACTGATCTCGCCGATCGGCAGGTGACGATTCCGCTGAGTCGCGGTGTAGAGTCGCTCAACGTGGCAATTTCCACCGCGTTGATCCTGTATGAGGTGAAACGGCAAAGAGGCCAAGAGAACTCCCGATCCCTGATGTCTGGTTCTTAACGTCTAACTCAGAAAAGTCTCGGTTTAACACCTCACTGCTGATGAGTGAGTGATCGAGCCAATGTCCCCGGTCAGGTTCTAACCTCGCCAGAGTGTCAGACTGCTTGAGTTGCTGATAAAACTGCGAGTCTAAAACTGAAGCAAACTGCGATCGCCCTTGAGGACGGATCGCCTGAGACTCGGAAGGCAAAGATTGATCAGACAGGGATTGAGTCGAGGCAACTTCGATTGCCACCAGTGCCCCCATCGAAGCAGCCCAACTGCCTAGGGCGACGATCGTCAACCACTTTTCAAACTTTTTGTTCATCCCTAGACTCCGCAAACTGCTCAGGCAGTAGTCTTCTTCGAGGTGTTCATTTCCCTAGGGGCGTTAGGGTTTACAGACATCTATAAAGTTCTAAAAAAGCCAAATCTTGTCAACTTGCTTCTCTAACGATCTCGAACCTACAGATAGCTGCTTCAACTCTATAACCTTTTTAAGAGGTCAGCAAGGGTATCCGCGACACAATGTCAATAGTCAATTGACGCAATCAACTACGAAGTTTTACCGAACTTGGATTTCGCTTTGAAGATGATGTAGTTTGGCACCCTTTTGCTTAAGATTAATCCTAGTCGCGGACAGATACTAAGGATTTGACGAAATGACGATTTTGAAGCGGGTGAAATCTGCCAAGGTTGGCGGTGTGTTAGCGGCACTGATTTTGGCGGTGGTTGTCATTAGCTGCAACGTTTTTAGCAGCAGCGCTCAACCTGCTCTCAACACCCAACTTTTATGGTACGGACAATCTGCCTTCAAGTTAACCACGCCTACGGGCAAGGTTTTGCTGATTGATCCCTGGCTCACGAACCCAGTTAATCCAACCGGAAAGGCAGATTTGGCAAAGCTCGATCGTGCTGATCTAATCCTGATCACTCACGGACATTTTGATCACGTTGGAGACGCGGCGGCGATCGCTCAAAGAACAAAAGCTAAACTCGTAAGCACGGCTGATTTGGGTCAAGCTCTGGTGAATTACGGCAGCTACCCCAAAAATCTCGTCGGGTTAGAGACTCAAGGAAACTTTGGGGGAGAACTGACTCTGCTTAACGGGGATGTCAAGGTGGCATTTATTCCAGCCGTGCATAGCTCTGCGGTAGCCTCGGATGGTAGCCCTGCTCAATATGCTGGAAACCCTGGTGGGTTTTTAATCAGCGTCAGAAATGGACCTACTATCTACCACACGGGTGACACTGATTTATTTCAGGATATGACGCTGATCCCCCGGTTTGGCAAAGTCAGCCTGATGCTCGCCTGCATTGGAGATCACTTTACGATGGGTCCCGCACGGGCAGCAGAAGCGGTTAAGTTAGTCAATCCTGCTGCTGTTGTGCCCATGCACTTTGGCACGTTTCCAGCCTTGACAGGAACTCCTGAAGCGTTTTCTCAAGCGCTCAGGCAGCAAGGGGTAAAGAGCCAACTGCGAGTGATGAAGGTGGGAGAAACGATCAAATTATGATAAACGAACGATCGAAAAAGTAAGATTGTCCGATTTCGATGACTCAACAGGTAGGCTTCACAACCCCTAGATGGCACGGGTGGGGTTGATTACTAGATGCGGCTAGCTTTTGCGACTCAATCCAGTTTATTCTGCTGTTTGCAGGTTTTTAAAGCGATCGGGCTTCCTCTATGAAACTATCAGTGGTCATTCCCTGTTTCAATGAAATTTCCACCATTGGTCAAGTTGTTAGATCAGTAAAAGCTTCTCCAGTCAGAGAGTTTGGTGTTGAGATTGAAGTGATCATCGTCGATGACTGTTCGATCGACGGCACGATAGATTTACTCAAACAAGGGGTTGAATCACAGGTGGAGCGGGTCATCTACCACCCTATAAATCGGGGTAAAGGGGCGGCTTTGAGAACAGGATTTGCTGCTGCGACTGGGGACATTGTGATCGTCCAAGATGCCGATTTAGAGTACGATCCACGAGAATTTTCCGTGATGATTCGACCTATTCTAGAAGGCAAAGCAGACGTTGTGTTTGGCTCACGGTTTATGGGCAGTCAGCCCCATCGAGTTGTTTATTATTGGCACATGGTTGGCAATCAATTCTTAACCACGCTCTCCAATATGCTGACTAATATTAATCTCACCGATATGGAATCTTGCTATAAAGCATTCCGGCGAGACGTAATTCAGTCAATCAGAATTGAAGAGAATCGATTTGGGTTTGAGCCAGAAATCACCGCCAAAGTCGCAAAACTAAACTGCCGCATCTACGAAGTCGGCATCTCCTATTACGGGCGCACCTACAAAGAGGGTAAAAAGATTACCTGGAAAGACGGGGTGAGGGCGGTTTTCTGCATCTTCAAGTACAACCTCTTTCGCTCTAAAAAGGTTTCTTCTGCTTCTGGTCAACCTTACGAAAGGTTCACGCCCGATGTCTGACCAAATCCGATCGCAGCAAAAAGCCTCAAGACCTTTGGAGAAGTTCATCCACTTCTGCTCTCGCACCGAGTGGTTCTATCTGCTTCTCTGTTTGCTGGGACTGATCGTGATGTTCTATCCCACTCTAGCTAGCGGCTTTTCTAATATGCAGGGAGAGCCAGGTGACTCTCGCTTGAATCACTACTTTCTAGAGCATTCCTTCCAGCTTGTTTTCAACAGAAATTACATTGCCTCCCCGTGGTCACCTGCCTTTTTCTATCCTTTTCCCAACGCCCTAGCCTTTTCAGACAATCTGTGGGGAGCAGCTCCTATCTATTGGTTTCTCAGAGCTTTTGCCTCGACTGATGTTGCATTCCAACTGTGGACGATGCTGGTTTCCGCGCTAAACTTTTTTAGCTTTGCTTTTGTGCTACACCGTCAACACATTAGGCGAGAACTGGTAGGACTCGGTGCTTTTCTGTTCGCTTTTGGAATGCCTAGAATCGCTCAAATTTCTCATACGCAGTTGCTTCCCCAATTCTTTACTCCATTGGCACTGCTGTTTCTTTGGGAGTTCAGCCGTCAGCCCACTCGTCAGCGGTTGGCACTTTCGCTGCTGCTGATCTATTTGCAGGTTCTCTCTGGGATCTATCTAGGCTGGTTTCTGTTGCTGAGTTTGCTAGTTGCAATTCCCCTACTTTGGTTTCTGGAACGCCCTGGTCATATTGAAGGGACTGGAAGCTTTGGGAGTCGGCTTCTTGCTTTTTGCCGAACTCACTGGGCATCTGTTCTGCTCATGCTTGCAGGTTGGGGTTTTGGTATGGCACTTACACTCATGCCTTACCTGCAAATCAGAGCAGTGGTTGGGGAACGCACTTACGCAGGCGTGAGTCAGTTTCTTCCACGTTTAGCCTCTTGGTTCCTCCCGGCTCCTCACTCACTTTGGGGCGCGGTTTGGTATGACTCGGCTGCTTCTAAACTGCCGTTTTTTTGGGAGCATTCTCTGTTTCTAGATTTTACAGGGATTGGGCTGTTAGGGTTGGGTCTGTATGCTGGGATAGCACAGAAAATTCCACCTCAGCGTCTTTTGCTTGTCAAGCTGTGTCTGGGAGTGGCTGTTGTGCTGTTCGCACTTTCCTTACAATTCTCGAATGGCTTTTCCCTTTGGCAATTTGTGTATGGGCTGGTTCCAGGAGCAAGTGCAATTCGGGCGGTGTTCCGAATCTGGACAATAGTAGATTGTTATCTGCTGATCGCAATCTGCTCAAGTGCTGATACTTTCTTCAACTCGATTTCAAATAGGCATACCTCTTTAGCAGGACGAAAGAGGATGGCATCACTTCCGTCTATTCTCCTCGGTCTGTGCCTCATAGAGCAGATGACTTTCAATAGTTCTAGTTACGGCAAAAGACCCTACTTAAAGCAAGAAAATGAAGTGGCTCGCTTGATGCAGGGCTGTGAAGTTGCGTATCTGAAAATTCTTCCAAACAATGTTGTGGATCATGTGACCGCGATGTGGGCAGGTCTAAAAGCGAAAGTGCCTGTCGTGAATGGCTATTCAGGAAATGCTCCACTCAACTACCATCAATATGACCAGCCGATGAATTTGCCCCAAGTGGCGAACTGGCTGATGCAGTCTCAAGAGGGAGGGATGGAAAAACCACAGCGTTTTTGCCTGATTTCTCATCTCTCAGAAACCAAGGGGAACTTATCTCCGACCTTCCCAAAAAAACCTCAGTTTCGAGTCGCCCACTA
>JAYVFW010000501.1:0-8325 GCA_043772715.1 Phormidesmis sp.
TAGAAAATATCTGATACCAATTTGGTTTGTAGATCGGTCAATCGGTTGCTAATTCGGATTGGGGTTTGTGATGTTGATGCCAATGGTTAGCAATGTCAATTCGACGACAGAGCCATACTCGATCGTGTTGCTGCACATAATCAAGAAACCGTGACAAAGCGGCGGCTCGGCCGGGTCGCCCTGCCAATCGGCAATGCAATCCTACACTCATCATTTTGGGTGCAGTTTCGCCTTCTTCATACAACACATCAAAGGCATCCCGCAAATAGGCAAAAAACTGATCTCCAGAATTAAACCCTTGATTAGTCGCAAACCTCATATCGTTATTGTCTAGCGTATAAGGAATCACTAAATGAGGTTTGCCATAGTCGTGAACCCAGTAAGGCAAATCATCTGCATAGCTATCAGAATCGTAGAGAAACCCGCCTGCTTCGACAATTAGTTTACGACTTGCGGGGCTGGTGCGCCCGACATAACAGCCTAAAGGACGATCGCCCGTCACTCGCGTGTGAACCTCGATCGCTTGGTGCAAATGCGATCGTTCTGCGTCTTCTCCAAAATATTTATAGTCAATCCAGCGGTAGCCATGACTGGCGATTTCCCAATTTGCTTCCAGCATGGCAGCTACCGCGTCGGGATTGCGCTCTAACGCCATTGCTACGCCAAACACCGTTACTGAAATTCCTCGTTGAGTAAACAATCGATGCAAGCGCCAAAAGCCCGATCGACTGCCATATTCGTAGCAAGATTCCATATTCATGTGGCGCAACCCACTCAGCGGAACGGCTCCGACAATTTCTGAAAGAAACGCCTCAGACGATTGATCACCATGCAAAATGCAGGTTTCTCCGCCCTCTTCGTAGTTGATCACAAACTGCACCGCCACCCGCGCCTGATTTTCCCAGTTTGGATCAGGAGGTGTGCGCCCATACCCAATCAAGTCTCGTGGATATACTGACATGAGTTGCTGTTATTTAATTAATAGGGGGTTGCCTTCGACCCTACATATACAGCGTTCTCAGTTGAATGCTCAGAATTGGTGTGACTTTGAGCGCTACAGTTCTCAATTACACGGTCTTCTGCACAATGCGATCTCCCTCGACCGGGCTGGGCGATTGCAGCTTCACCGCCGGAATTTGATCTGCCTCAATAGGGACACAGCGACAGGTTTTAGAGGTTTTGACCAAGAGTTTGGGGTGCCAAGTCAGCTTAAACACTCCTCGCAGCAAGCGGCGTAAAATTCTGCGGAGGGTAAAGGGCAGTTGTGTGCTACTGGAAAGGGTTGCGTAGAACGCGCCCATGCGATGAACCGTTGCACTAATCAACTGGCGATCGTAACACTCAGCCCAAAATGCATGAGCAGCAGCGCGATCCCCGCAATAAGACCAATAATCGGTGTAGAAGAAATATAGCCCTCCTAACATTGCACGGCGCTCAGAAGTGAGCAACCCTTTTTCTCTCAGCGTCTCGATCGTCACCTCGAAAAAATGAGAATGAGAGTTGAGCCGAGAGGTTGAGAGCGCGCTCTTGCTGAGTCGATCGCCGTGCAACACTCGCCAAAAACAATCTGGGTAATCAAAGCGGCGATAGGTTAAGCCCTGCGCCACGGCTCGAAGATGCAGCTCGGTGTCTTGCAACACTCGCAAACCTTCGTCCCACAGCCCTAATTTGATCACAGCACCACGTCGCCAAATCGGGCACATCGTTTGCCAGGGTGCATCAAAATCAAGGAAGCGATCGAGGTCGTTTACGTCGCTTTCGACGTTGAGCAACACCTTCATGTCATTGGTCTGATGCTTAAAAAGAATGCAGGGAAACACGCCAAAATCTAGGTCAGGATGTGCTTCCATACAGTCAAAGCGCTTTTCTAAAGCCGTGACCGCTAAATAATCATCAGAGTCTAGGTAGACGATATATTTACCTTTGGCAAGCTGAGTTCCTAAATTGCGGCATACGGGGGCACCTGCTTTTCCCTCTGTACGGCGGATATAGTGAATGCGAGGGTCAAGCTTGATGATCTGCGAAACGCGATCGCAAGTGTCATCTGTCGAGCCGTCGTCAACGACCCAAGCCTCCCAATCACTAAAGGTTTGACCCTGAAGAGAACTCAACGTAGATTGGAGAAACTCGCCTCGATTGAGCGTAGGAATAATGATAGAAATCGCAGGAAAATCCATGAAACTCTCTTTGGCTAAACAGTGACGAAGGATCTGAGTTTGCGTGAGTAGCGGTCAGACCAATCCAAAATTGGACTAGAGACAGCCTTAAAATCTAGTCAAAAACTCCGCATTTTGCGGATTAACACAAGGGTGAACTGAGTGACGCGAGAGTAACCGACCTATCATTTAGCGCAACCTCCGATAGTTGTCCGGGTTAGAATTTGCCCTGAATCGACTTGGCTGATGGACACTAACGTTAACTGTCTTACTCTAGCTTGGTGTTTGTGCAGGATCGCCTATTAAACTTTCCGTTTTATCACATAGGGCGATCGTCGCTTCATCAAACGTTAAAACTTATCGACCACAATAAAAAACTCTTGTGCTACTGAATGCCTTGATTTTGTTTGCTGATGAGCAGATGCGTCGCTTTCTGATCACCGCATAAATTATCTTTGAAAGTTGTCCGTCTAAATTTGCTCTGTTGCTCTGTTCTGTCAAGTTGCTACACAAAGAATAAAGTGCATTTTTTAGATGATATCGAATGACAAAGTATCTTAAATCTTCTGCTCATAAGAGTAGAAATAAAGCCTTCTAGAGGAATACGATTTATTGCCTCCTTTACCGAATCTTTATATTGAAGATTACGTTTATTAGAAGCTTGTACATTTAATTGAACTTGATTAATTTACCCCAAAGCAGAATTAATTTATCCCAAAGCAGAACCGCACAGACTTTAGCATCCATTGATCGCCCTTGAGTCTGACTTGGCTTGGTATATGAAATTACAGATCAACCTCGGAATCAGAGAGTTATTACGGGGAGAAAGAGGCGGTCATAAGGCAAAGATATGTTTTTTCAGTAAAGACCTCATAGAAGTATTGGCTTTGTTTACCTCGGTTTGCTAATTAAGTAATACAGCACGAGCCGGTCTGAAAAATTCAGTGCTAATTCAGTGCTGGTTTTATGTTTGGTTTTTGGAACTCCCTAAATTCCACGTAAGCAGTTTTGCTTAAGATTGCATCTTCACCATAGGCAAGTATCTCAGATGACAGATTCTACGGTTCATGTAAATACTGACATTCCTATTTGCAACAGCGAAATTCACCTAGAAACAGCGTTAAATTCAGTTTTTCTGGTTCGGTCTTTCAGCCCTTTTGAAGTTGCTATTTGTGACAATGCTTTAACCGATCGCGCCACGAGACTGTGGACGGAAAGATCGCGCGTTTCCGTCACGACTCAAGCGCGGCTGCACAGTTCGCGACGATCGAGTACTCAATGCCTCCTTGAATGATTACCCTCACTGCTGCGATCGAGCTAGAAGTCGCGATCGCATCACAGCACACGGTTGTTCAAAAATAGTATGATCACGACCGCGTTGATCTTGACGGCTTCACCTTGGAGCTAAGTCAAACTTTAAAATCCCCAGAAGAAACTCTTTGAGGAACCTTATGAAAGTCGCAATTTTGGCTGGCGGACTCGGTTCACGTTTAGCTGAAGAAACCGAAGCCAAGCCCAAGCCAATGGTTGAGATCGGCGGTCGCCCGATTCTCTGGCACATCATGATGCACTATTCTACCTACGGCTTTAAAGACTTTTCGATCGCGCTGGGTTATAAAGCCGAAGTGATCAAAAAATATATGGTCGATTACTGTTCGCTCAACAGTAACCTGACCGTCAACTTAAAGTCTGGCGAGATCGAAACGCACGGGGGCTATAGACCCGATTGGATGATCGACTTGGTAGATACAGGTCTCAAAACTCAAACTGGCGGGCGCATAAAGCAACTCGCGCCTTATATGGGCAACGAGACGTTTATGCTCACCTGGGGCGATGGCGTGTCAGATGTCAACCTCGACGATCTGTTAGCCTTTCACCGATCGCACGGCAAACTTGCCACCCTCACTGCCGTTCGCCCCCCGGCTCGGTTTGGGCACTTGCAACTCGAAGACGACCAGATTGTGGAGTTTTCTGAGAAACCGCAAATCGGCGAAGGCTGGATCAACGGCGCGTTTTTTGTCTTAGAGCCAGAAATCTTCGACTACATTGACGGTGACATGACCCATTGGGAAAAAGAACCGCTAGAGCGCCTCGCCAGAGACGGGCAACTGATGGCATACAAGCACAACTCCTTTTGGCAGTGCATGGACACCATTCGCGAGAAAAAACTTTTGGAAAGCCTCTGGGAAAGTGGCAAAGCACCTTGGAAAATTTGGGAGGATCAACAAAATGCGAGTCTTACTAACGGGGCACAGGGGCTACATCGGAACAGTCATGACACCTATGCTGCTGGCAGCCGGACATGAAGTCGTTGGCATCGACACCGACCTTTATCAACGCTGCACATTTGGCGATGGGTTTCCTGCCATTCCCACCATTCAGAAAGACATTCGAGATGTTGTCGCCGCCGATCTCGACGGATTTGAGGCAATTTTGCATCTGGCAGGTCTGTCTAACGACCCCTTGGGAGACTTAAACCCTAGCCTGACATTTGACATCAACTACAAAGCATCGGTGCGCTTGGCAGAGCTAGCTAAACAAGTCGGCGTTGAGCGATTTATCTTCTCGTCGTCGTGCAGCAATTATGGTGCCGCTGGAGATGCTCCCGTCAACGAAACTTCGGAGTTCAATCCGGTGACTCCTTACGGGTCTTCTAAGGCGATGACTGAGATGGATGTCACTAAAATGGCAGATGACAGTTTTAGCCCCACGTTTCTGCGGAGCGCGACGGCTTATGGCGTGTCTCCTCGGCTGCGCTTTGATCTGGTGTTAAACAATCTGGTTGCGTGGGCAATCACGACGGGCAAAGTTCACATCAAGAGCGACGGCACCCCTTGGCGACCGATCGTCCATATCGAAGACATCTCGCGCGCATTCCTGGCGGTGCTGCACGCGCCTCGTGAAGTGATTCACAATGAGTCGTTTAATGTGGGACGCACTCAAGAAAATTATCGCATTAGCGAGATTGCAGACATTGTGAAGGCAACGGTTCCGGGCTGCGAAATCGAGTATGCCGAGGATGCCGGGCCCGATCTGCGATGCTACCGCGTTGACTGCGAAAAAATTGCTAAAACGCTGCCAGAATTTCAGCCCCAATGGACAGCTAAAAAGGGAGCCGAAGAACTTTACAACACCTACAAGAAAGTTGGACTAACGCTAGATGAGTTTGAGGGTGAACGCTATAAGCGAATTGCCCACATCAAATATTTGATCAGCGATGGATTGCTCGATCAAAACCTACGTTGGCAGCAAGCTGTGCTAACTCCTCTGGTGGTCTAGACGAATGTACCTTAAACAAGGGGCTTAAGCCCCTTGTTCTGAAAGGATGTTCCGCAGTGCAAATTGATGCAGTCGATCGAGTTCAAGTTTTAGGAGATTTCTATATGGGCACTTCCAAAACGGCGTGTCGGTCTTGTGACAATCCAGAGTTAGAAATTATTATCGATTTTGGGCACACTCCCTTAGCAGATGCCCTCGTGACCGAGGCGCAGTTAGGGCAACCAGAGATTACGGCTCCGCTTGATTTAGCCGTCTGCCCCAACTGTTCACTGGCGCAGATTACTGAAGTGGTGCCGCCAGAGATTTTGTTTTGTCGGGACTATCCCTACTTTTCGTCGGTGTCGGCTGCGCTGTTAGAGCATTTTGGGGGCAGTGCTCGATCGCTGATCCAGTCTCGCAATCTTGATGCTAGTAGCCTGGTCATTGAAGCGGCAAGCAACGATGGCTATATGCTCAAAAACTTCCTTGAGGTAGGCATTCCAGTTTTGGGCATTGACCCGGCTGAAGGTCCTGCAAAGACGGCTTTGGAGGCAGGAGTGCCGACACTAAACACGTTCTTTGGAATCGAGTTGGCGAAGCAGCTCCGCTCCGAAGGCAAAGCGGCAGATGTGTTTCTTGCTAACAATGTGTTGGCACACGTCCCTGATCTTAATGGCTTTGTCGAAGGAATTGGCATCCTGCTCAAAGAGACGGGCGTTGCAGTGATTGAAGCTCCCTATGTAGTGGATCTAGTCGATCACGGTGAATTTGACACCATTTATCACCAACACCTTTGTTACTTCTCGATTACTGCTCTCGATCGACTATTCCGTCGTCATGGACTGTATCTCAACGATGTCAAGCGCACAACCATTCACGGCGGATCGCTGCGGCTATTTGTTGAGCCTGTTGAAGCCGTGCGCGATTCGGTCAAGATTCTGCTTGAAGAGGAGCAAAATCGTAAGGTTGATCGGCTTGACTACTATCAAGATTTTGCTGATCGGGTGAACACCATCAAGCGCGATTTACTAGCGATTCTGCACGATCTAAAACGGCAGGGCAAGCGCATCGCCGCTTATGGAGCCGCGGCAAAAGCCACCACATTATTGAGCTATGTCGGCATCGATCGTCAACTGGTTGATTATGTAGTTGACCTTAATGCGTTCAAACAAGGTCGCTATATGGGCGGCAATCATCTGCCAATCTTTGCACCTTCAAAACTGTTAGAAGACCAGCCCGATTACGTTCTGATTTTGGCGTGGAATTTCTCAGAAGAAATTATGCACCAGCAATCAGCCTATCGTCAGCAGGGCGGGCAGTTTATCGTCCCGATTCCGACCCCTAAAATCGTTTAAGGAGCGTCGATTAGAGAATATCGGTTCCCTGCAATGCTCATGGGTGCGGCAGTGCCATGCCCTTACATCTGACTCCATTGTTGATTTAGATCTGCCCGAAAAGGAAGCTTTTCACTATGCACACCGTTTATTTTGATTCTCCAGTCAGTGATGCCGTGAGACGGCAACGCCTCTATGGCGGACAGTTGTTTGTATTCTCACCTCGCCCCAGCACTTTGGCACTGCGCCAACTTGCCCGCGACATGATCGAAGAAGCATTTGCGCCCCTCGACCCCAAAACCGCACAATATCAGATGTCGGTTGAAGAATATGTGGCGATCGTCGCGCCGCTAAAGCCTCAGTTTATTCATCATCCTCAAACCAAACACCTGATTCGAGACATTTTAGAAGACCTGTCCTGTGATTTGGAGAAGACTTATCTCGACGTACCTCGCCTGAGAATGGTCACGTCTGACGGCTATCTCACCAGTGGCGTAGGCTACGCACACCATCCCCATCGCGACACTTGGTATTCTGCCCCGATGTGCCAGCTAAACTGGTGGCTGCCCATCTACGACATTGAAACAGAATGCTCAATGGCGTTTCACCCGCGATATTGGAGCCAGCCCGTGCAGAACGAGTCGAGCAGTTTTAACTATTACGACTGGAACAAAAATGGGCGCAAAAACGCCGCCACTCAAATCAAGGCTGACACGCGCAAGCAGCCCCACGCAACGGAGACGATCGAGCTTGATCCCCAAGTGCGAGTCGTTTGTCCTCCGGGAGGAATTGTGCTCTTTTCGGGCGCACAGATGCACTCAACAGTTCCGAATACGTCTGGGGTGAGCCGCTATAGCATCGACTTTAGAACCGTTCACTTGGATGAGGTCGTGTCAAAGTCAGGTGCGCCTAACATCGACTCTGCCCCGACGGGAACCTCGCTGAGAGACTTCATGCGCGGCAACGATCTGTCTCGTCTGCCCGAAGAAATTGTCTCTCTCTATGACGAAACCAGCGTTGACGAAGGTCTGATTTTTCAGCCAGAGTTGACTTCAACTCGATAAAATCCATCCGCGTTCCCCACATTATTCTTTAATCAGGACACCCGATGAATCAACCATCAGTCGTCAAACAATCGAGTCTTACAGGAACCCGCACGATCGCGCATTCTTGCCCTAGCTGTGGGCATTCAGAACTCTCTGTTTTCTATGAAGTGCGGAATGTCCCGGTTCACAGTTGTCTGATGATGCCTACGCAACAAGAAGCGATCGAGTTTCCCTGTGGAGACGTGGTTTTGGGCTTTTGTCCTGAGTGCGGTTTCATCACCAACGTAGAGTTTGATGCCAACAATTCTGATTACTCACCGATTTACGAAGATCAGCAGAGTTTTTCACCAACCTTCAACTCGTTTGCTTATAAGCTGGCAACTCGTCTGATCGACAAATTTGATCTGCACAACAAAGACGTGGTTGAAATCGGCTGTAGTAAAGGAGATTTTCTGATTCTGCTGTGCGAGTTGGGCAACAATCGCGGATTGGGCATTGATCCTAGCGCCATCGTCGGACGTGTGCAAAGTG
>JAYVFW010000502.1:0-8317 GCA_043772715.1 Phormidesmis sp.
CTGACGACATCTTGTTCTTCGGGCGTGTAGAAGTTGAGTAATCGCTTAACCGCATTCACCGTGCCTTTAGTGTGCAGAGTGCCCAGGACTAAGTGCCCGGTTAAAGCAGCTCGAATTGCGGTATCGACGGTTTCGCGATCGCGCATTTCCCCAATCAAAATAATGTCTGGGTCTTGCCGCAGTGCCGCTCTCAGTGCTTCCTTAAACTCTTGAGTGTGCAGCCCGACTTCTCGCTGAGTGATTAAACACTGATTAGAAGTGTGGACATATTCGATCGGGTCTTCGATCGTCACAATCTTCCGCGCCAGAGAGTCGTTGACGTGACGCAGCATTGCCGCCAAAGTTGTAGACTTGCCAGAGTTGACGGGCCCCGTAACTAAGATTAAACCCTGCCGTTCTTCTACCAATCTGCTCAAGATGTCTGGCAACCCAATTTTGGCGATCGTCGGCACTTCTAGAGAAATTAACCGCAGCACCATTACGCCGCCCATAATCGACTGGGCACAGTTGACCCGACAGCGCACCAATTCTCGATAGAAAATTGCGGTGTCTAGTTCCTGCCGCTTCCGAAACTGCTCGGTTTGTTCGGCTGACAAGACCTCAGCTAAAAACTCTTCAAACAGTTGCGCTGTCAGAATTCCATATTGCTCTTGAAGTCGAATGTGCCCTTGAATGCGATAGCGCGGCACCTCACCCACCTGTAAGTGAATGTCAGAAGCCCCTTTTTTGCAGGCATCATCCACCATGGCGCGAATCGTGCCCTGACGCTCTAGCTCACTGGGGAGGTCGAGCACGATCGAGCTTAAGCTCATGGTTTGCACACCCTGCGTCGTCGGGCCACAGTTTACCCGCGCTTGCATAAAGCCCGGAATTTGAACATTGGTGTCGAGCTTTTGAGCTTCTCGATAGTGGTTGAGTTGGTCAGGGGTTAGCACCTCTTGCACATAGTGACTGAAGCGATCGGGGGTGAGAATCGGCAAGTGGTCTTGTGAGGTCAGCTTGCCGTGAATGCGATAAAACGGCGTGCGACCAATCTGCATATAGAGAGCGGTGGCACCTTGGTTATAGGCATCCTGAATCAGCAGCCGGACTGAGTTGGCCGCCTGGGGCGCGGGGTTATTAGAAACCTGAGTCGCAGTCATGGCAAATCGCGTCGAGAGTGGGTAGAGAATTGTAGCCGAGAAGCACACCAGTAAAAGCTGAGGAGTTTATTGAAGACGCACTCAGGGAAGACCGACCAAGCTGAGAAACGATAGTTGTGTAGATCTTAATCGAGAAAATTAACGGAATCTGTTTTATATGATTTCTTAAGTTTTATCAGAGTGAAGCGAGTTGAGGCGATATTACTGCCTTGATCGCGTGAATTTTTTCTACGATCGAGTCAAAACAGGAAATATCAACCCTTGAGTTGCCTTGCTGAGATAGCCGATTTGACCATAGCTATAAACCAAGTTTTCAAACCGTTGAGCGGGATCGGTGGCAAATTTGACTGATTTATAGAGTCCGCGCAGCAGTCGTTCTCCGCCTCGATGCAATTGCTTCAGACCGGCTTCACCACCAATTTGTTCTTGATAGCACTCGCTGATGCCTTGCCACCATCCGCGACTCAAAAACCAGCCTCGCTTGACTCGATCGGGTGAAACATGGTGAGCGACCAGAGCATCGGGTAAGTAGGCAACTTGCCAGCCCGCTTGCAGTGCCAGTTTAGTCATGTGCAGTTCTTCATTAGAGAGAAGATTTTTGCCGACGCGCCCCAGATTTAGGTCGAATCCACCCACCTGCTCTAGAAAAGTCCGGCGAATCGAGTAGTTTAAGCCTCTAGGCGTGAGTCCAGGGCGATCGATATAAAGCACGGCAGCGCCCAAGTCATAAGCGCCCAGATTTCCGGCTAGACCGTCTGAGAGCCAAGCGGGAGCGACCATTCCATCGGTCCAAATCAGGGTGACTTTGCCCCCTGCGATCACGAGTTTTTCGTTAGTTTGGTAAGCATCCCACAAGGTTTGCAGCCACTGAGGGCTGGCAATTGCGTCGTCATCTAAATAAGCCAAAACCGCACTCTGGGCAGATTTGGCTCCTGTGTTGCGGGCAACCGATAAGCCCATAACTGGCTCATAAACATAGCTTAAGCGAGGGTCGCTCAAACGGGCTTCTACGACTGCGCGGGTGCGATCGCTTGAGGCATTGTCTACAACCACGACTTCAAAGTCGGCAAAATTTTGGGAGAGTAGGCTGTCGATCGCAGCTCCCAAATAGTGTTCTCGGTTGTGGGTGCAAATGATGGCAGACACCTGAAGTTCAGGCATAGTTTGATTTCCGAAGAATAATTTGCCGCTTGTCTCTTGTTTACATCACAACACATCGCGGCGAAATCCAGATCCGTAGAATTCTAGGTAAACTGCGACAGTTTGCAGATTGAGTCTTCGCACAGGATAAAATCCAATCGGGTAAACCCGACGATCTGACCGGGATCGCCGTCATCGGCAGATCGATCGCGCTAATGGTCAAGTCAGATTTATCCCCAAGGCTGCGAGTTGCTGGTTCATGTCATGATTCTAGAGTTACACGCTTTTAACTGCGATCGTATAACTGCGATCGTACTGAGTATGCCATGAGTGAAATCAACGACACCATCTTCGGCAAGATTATTCGCAAAGAGATTCCTGCCGATATTGTTTATGAAGACAATCTTGCCTTAGCCTTTCGAGATGTGAATCCGCAAGCGCCCGTGCATATTTTGGTGATTCCCAAAGCGACGATCTCCAAACTCTCCGACGCAGACTCTAAAGATCACGCGCTCATGGGGCACCTACTTTTAACCGCCAAACGAGTCGCCGAGCAAGTCGGACTCACCAACGGCTATCGAGTTGTGATCAACACAGGCGACGATGGCGGACAAACCGTTGATCATTTGCATCTGCATATCCTCGGAGGTCGCCCTATGGCTTGGCCTCCTGGTTAAGCAAACACCCGTCTCAATGCGCTAGGATCTTATATAGAATCGGAGGAAAGACCACGGTTTACACACGCCCCCTCGCTCGTTTAATTGAGCACCTTCAACATCTCCCTGGTGTTGGTCCTAAAACAGCCCAACGACTTGCGCTCTATATTCTCAAGCGCCCTGAAGAAGAAGTGAAAGCACTGGCTCAGGCATTGGTAGAGGCAAAGCTGCAAGTAGGCTTCTGTTCGGTTTGCTTTCATTTATCGGCTGAACCCGTTTGTGACATCTGCCGCGCTCCCAATCGAGATAGCAGCACGATTTGTGTCGTCGCTGACTCTAGAGACGTAATCGCGTTAGAAAAAACCCGGGAATATCGGGGGAAATATCACGTATTGGGTGGATTGATTTCTCCGATCGACGGCATCGGTCCTGATCAGCTAAACATTCACTCCCTACAGCGCCGCGTCAGCCAACAGAAGATCGACGAGGTAATCTTAGCGATCAGCCCCAGTGTTGAAGGCGAGACGACGACTCTGTTTGTGGGTCATTTGCTCAAGCCATTCACGCGGGTGACGCGGATCGCGTTTGGTCTGCCGATGGGCGGCGACTTAGAATATGCCGATGAGTTGACGCTGGCCCGCGCCTTAGAGGGCAGACGAGATTTAGAGTTTGGCAGCCGCTAAACCTCAGAGTTTGCCATACTAAAACCATTCCCAATTTTGATTTGCCTGATGTTTGGTATCTTTCAACAAAGCAGTTTGCGGATTGAAGTTGAGGCATCTGAAGCACTGCTTCGTCAGAGTCTTGCCAATCCTGCTCAGTTTTCTAAGTGGCTTTGGTTTGAGCGATTTTCACCTGGGTTGCCTACATCGCTGCATCCCGGCTTGACCTTTATGAGTTGGGCAGGCGCGATCGCCATTCAACATCAGGTCGAGATTGCAGAACCCCATCGGGTGCGGTTTTTGCTCAGTCAAGGCATTGATGGCTTTCACGAATGGGCATGGGGGGAAGGCTGGGTGCAGTCACGCATCGAAGGTATCTCAGTTTTGCCGATTAATTTGGGGCAAACAATCAGTCTTCTGAGCCTGAAGCAATTTTTAGCCGCCAGTTCATAAAGGCGTTCTTGCGATCTGTGCCCAAAGACCTATGACGATTTCTGAAGTGGTTGGGAGCGATCGCCTGTTCATAGATGGATGATGCACGATCGCTCAACCTGTTTCTCTCATCGGTGTAGCTTTGTCAAATTTGTCGATGTTGAAGCACTTTGTTAGACGGATGGGTGTGTTAGGAACGATCGTCGCGCTGACCATTCCTCAAATAGGACTTGCGATCGAGCCTGCGCCAACTCACTCTCCCGATTCTGCTCAAACCCAGTCTGCCACTCAGCCTCTGCGGCTAGAAATTCGTCTCAGCAAGCGTCAGGTCACGCTTTATCAAGGAGATGTCAAAGTCAAAACCTACCCGATCGCAGTGGGTCGCCCTGGATGGGAAACGCCGACGGGCAACTTTCGCGTGCGGCAAAAAGTCAGAAATCCAATCTGGGTACACCCCTTCACAGGCGAGAAAGTACCGGGCAAAGATCCTGAAAACCCGTTGGGTGGTTATTGGCTGGGCTTTTGGACAGACGGCAAAAACTCGATCGGCTTTCACGGAACGCCCACACCCCTCTCGATCGGAAAAGCTGCATCCCATGGCTGTGTTCGGATGTATGTCAAAGATGTCTCAGAACTCTTTGAAAAAATCAACGTGGGAACAGTGGTAAAAGTGGTGAAATGAATCCGAATCTCAGTCTTTTGTTGAGCATTTGTTGAGAAACATAGATCTATATCCGGGGGGAGAGTATCGCCGACTTGTGAATCCTTACACTTCTGGCTAGTGGCGATGACTTCAAACCAAATTATTCGTGCAGCAACGAGTCGCAATTTCGGCTCTTGAATAGCAGCCTCTGTGGTTGCCAGATCATCAACAGTAAGGAGATCAATATGAACGGAACTAACAACATCAACACTTTTAGTGCAGCCAAGCTATGCGCTAAACTTGCAGGAACTTTAGGGCTTGCTGGTGCCAGCTCTCTGCTTGCCTTCCCCGCTTTCT
This sequence comes from Phormidesmis sp., assembly GCA_043772715.1. Classification (GTDB taxonomy): domain Bacteria; phylum Cyanobacteriota; class Cyanobacteriia; order Leptolyngbyales; family Leptolyngbyaceae; genus Phormidesmis_A. The sequence goes on from JAYVFW010000502.1 coordinate 5,033, forward strand.
CAGCCACTCCTCTCTCGAAGGTCAATCCTAATCCTACTATCTTTAGCGAAGCTCCCTACAGCCGCGTTGCCCAGTCATCAGGTAGCGGAACAAGTGAGGCAACCCCTAGTGGTACCCCGACAAATCCCTCTTCGGCTCCCACTGCGGAACCTTCTAACGTAGGACCTACCTTAGATCGTTCAACATCTCCTGGCAGTGTGAACATGGATCGTTCAACGACTCCTAGCGGTTCGACTAACTCGACGACCACACCGGGTTCACGAACTTCACCGAGCGCAGCTCCGAGCGGCACTCCTACCAATCCTTCGGCGGCTCCGAGCGGCTCTGGTGGCACTGGGGCTGATGTAGTGGTTCCGTCGTCTGGTGGCTCTACGGGCGGCATGAGTATGCCTACACCGGCTCAGGGTGGATCTATCTCTCCAGCGGGTGGCAATCCTACCGATTCTACGACAACACCTAGCAGCCTCCCTGGCACACCGGGTAACTCGACAACCCCATCGGCGACTCCCGACAGCACGACTACAACTCCCGACAGCACGACTACACCGTCCTCTACGCCTAACGACAGCACGACGACTACACCATCCTCTACGCCTAGTAGCGGAAATGGCGGGGTTCGCGCTCTTTGGTAAGGCTGGACAATTGGCTTAGATAACGGGTAAATAAAGGGACACGATCGAGCCGTGTCCCTTTAATGTTTCAAGAGTTTTTTCATGCGTCCTCAACCCATTTCTCCACAGTCTGGTCAAGAATCTGTTTGGGATTATCCCCGTCCGCCTCGCTTAGAGTTGACTGAGAAGCCAATTCAAGTGGTGTTTAACGGCGAGGTGATTGCCGACACGCGACGGGCAATGCGGGTGTTAGAAACGAGTCATCCTCCGGTTTACTACATTCCGCCTGATGACATTCAGATGCAATATTTGATTGCGTCTGCCCGATCGACCTACTGCGAGTGGAAGGGTTCTGGAAACTATTACACCGTGTCAGTCGGCGACAAACAAGCGGTAGATGTCGCGTGGTATTATGCCACTCCGACTCCTGAGTTTGCGGCGATCGCGCACTATGTCGCCTTCTACGCGGCTGCAATGGATGCTTGTTATGTCGAGGGTGAGAAAGTCACACCACAGCCTGGAAACTTTTATGGGGGCTGGGTGACCAGCGATATTGTGGGCCCTTTTAAGGGGGAACCTGACTCTTGGGGTTGGTGACGAGTCGGGCAGTCTACTGATTTTCTTGCGATCGTTCGCGTTTGCGTTCTTGCAGCTTGAGCATAATTTCAGCATGAACTTCTTTGGTGATCGGGTAGAAGTAGGCTAACACCAAGCCAATGAGCAAAATCACAAGAGGAACCGGTCCGACTAAGACGCGAATTGCCCAGAGTGCAGAAGCGGGCTGAATTGGGTCTGCTTCACCTGCAAAGTTCTTTAAAAAGCCTGATTGTTGCAGCACTTGGGTAACGAGAAATAGCCCGATCGCCAGTGCAACTTTTTGCAATAACACCATAAATGCGTAAAAAACTCCTTCGCGGCGTTGCCCAGTTTGCAATTCGTCTAGCTCGATCACATCGGGAATCATCGACCAGGGAATTAGATAAGCTGTCGAGACTCCAAATCCTGCCATCACGGCTAATACATACATCAGTCCGATTTGTCCGGGCTGCACTATGAAGAGTCCGATTTCAGCAATGATCCAAACGGTCATGCCCATAAAGTAGACTGCTTTCTTGCCAACTCGTTTGCTGACCTCAGTCCAGACAAACAGCATTACAAAAGATGCTACCTGAACCGTGATAATGACGTTAATAAAGTCTTGCGTGGTTAGACCCATCCAATTCTTGACGAAGTAGGGAATTACCGACACGGTGTTTTGCACGGCAAGCCACGAACAAAGATAAATCCCAATTACAAATAAAAACGGTCTGTTGCTGAAGACGATTTTAAGCTGTTCAAAATAGGGAAGCGACACCTCGGCGCTTGTTTCTTGGCGCAGGTGTTCTATTTCTTTAACTCGTTTACGAGTGCCCCAAACGCACCAAAATAGGGGTAGGACAGAGATTAAAGCGCACACCGCCCCCATAACTGAATATTGCTGAAGAGGATTATTCTTCAGTAACGGCAGATCGAAGATGCGTCCTACTAAAAGCAGCGACAGAATGCTGCCACCGATCGAAAACCCAAATCGATAACTGGTGAGACTAGTGCGTTCGTCATAGTCTTGGGTGAGTTCGGGGGTGAGGGCCGTGTAGGGTAAGTTGACAGCCGTGTAGAAGCTATTGAAGAGAATGCTAATCAGCACGTAGTACCCAAACAAACCCCACTGATTGGTCGTTGGGTCACTGCTAAACTGGGGCACCAACCACTGTAGAAAGAAGAAAATTCCGAACGGGATTGCGCCAAAGATCATCCAGGGGTGACGACGACCCCAACGGCTGCGAGTCCTGTCGCTCATCATCCCCACGATCGGGTCGTTTATGGCATCCCAAACTTTGCCAATCAGCAGAATGCTACCCGCTAGTCCGGGGTCTAGCCCTGCGACGCTGGTGAAGAAAATGAGCAAGAATACAGATAGGATATTTGCAGTGATAGCGGGGCCGAGATCGCCTGCGCCATAGGCTAGCTTGGTGCTTAGATTGAGTTTTCCTAACATTTCGGCAGGTCGATCGACAGAATTATTCATAAGAGCATTCTAGAAACCGGGTGACTCGCTGTATTATTTTCATCATCTTTGGGTTTCGATCGTTCAAATCGTGCCAAATCTTTAACCGACTTAATACGCCTTCCCATGTCAGATCTTCATGTATCTTGGTCAGATTATCACCGCACGATCGAGCAGCTAGCCGCTCAAGTTTACAAGTCTAATTGGGAATTTAATCAAATTGTCTGTCTTGCCAAGGGGGGCTTGCGGGTTGGAGATATCTTGTCTCGCATTTATGATGTGCCGCTGGCAATTTTGGCGACTTCTTCTTATCGAAGTGGCAAGAGCCGCAGTAGCTTAGTGTTTTCGCGTGATTTAACAATGACTACCCCTAACCTGGGCAGTCATGTCCTGCTCGTAGATGACTTAGTAGATTCTGGGGTGACCTTACAAAAAACCATTCCTTGGCTTGAGCATCACTACGGATTTTATGTCGAAGAGGTGCGGACAGGCGTGTTGTGGTATAAGGCCTGTTCAGTGATCAAGCCCGATTATTATGTCAATTATTTATCTGATAATCCTTGGATTCACCAGCCGTTTGAGCGCTATGAAGACATGACTCCAGCAGATTTAATGATTTAAGTTGTGAAC